>DASPJQ010000162.1:0-5179 GCA_035628535.1 Flavobacteriales bacterium
AAAACGCTGTCTTATTGTACAGCACATCGGCCAGTATAAGGTCTTTTGTCACCACCGTATCGCCAAGGCCAACGGTGTAAAACGACACGTTTTTAAATTTACGCAACGTACCCAGCGGGTTTGCACCTTTGTTGTAAATCCCATCACTGAGTAAAACCACGGCCCCCAGGTTACGGTTATAAAAGCGCGTGTATATCTCCTCCAGCGCTTGTGAAATATCGGTGAGTTTTTCATCAAATTTCATTACCTCCACGCCATCGTTCACCCCATCGCCAAAATTGAATGCTGCCGTTTCAAATTTTTCACCAAGTGCCGCACTCAGGTTTTTTATCTGGCCGGGCAGTTCTTTCCTGGTTTGTGATGAATCTTTGAGCGATGCTACTGAAAGGCTGTTGTCGGCCAGCACCACCACAATAGGCTTTTCAACCCGGTTTTGGGTAAGGCGTATTAGCGGTTCAAGCAATAAAAACGCAAGCATAAAAAAAGCAATGCCGCGCAAAATGCCCAGCGTTAAGGCCAGGCGTTTATTTTCCTTGTGGTAAAACGAGTGCCGGTATAAAAACCATGCCGGTACAATTGAAAGCACTACGCAAACAAGCACCAGCCATCCCGGAGAAGTGAGAACAATTGACACGCTTAAATAAATCAGGTTAACATTCCACCACAAATGTTGATTGTTTGCCCGGTAATGTATGATGACATGTCGGAAGCTAAAAACAACGTCAGGTTTGCAACATCTTCGGGCGTGCCGCCACGTTTTAATGGAATGGCATCGCGCCAACCCTGCACCACTTTCTGGTCAAGTACCGCGGTCATTTCCGTTTCAATAAACCCTGGAGCAATGGCATTGCACCGTATGTTGCGTGACCCCAATTCAAGCGCTACCGATTTGGTAAACCCAATAATGCCCGCTTTTGAAGCAGCATAATTGGCCTGGCCCGCATTACCTTTTACACCAACAACCGATGAAATGTTGATGATGCTTCCGCTGCGTGCTTTGAGCATTACTTTTTGCACAGCCTTGGTCACATTGAACACCGATTTCAGGTTGGTGTTAATCACATCGTCCCAGTTTTGCTCGGTCATACGCATAAGCAAACCGTCTTTGGTAATACCGGCATTATTTACCACTATGTCAATTGTCCCGAATTCGGCTGTAATATCATCAATCAGTTTCTGGGCTTCGTTAAAATTGCCTGCATCTGACTTAATGGCTTTGGCTTTCACGCCTTTAGCCAGTAATTCGGCCTCCAGGGCTTTGGCTTTGTCTTCACTTGAGGCGTACGTAAAACATACAGCGGCCCCATGTTCGGCAAATTTCAGGGCCATTCCACGGCCAATGCCGCGCGTTGCTCCCGTTATCAGGGATATTTTACCATCTAAAAGTTTCATTTTTACCAACATTATGAGATTAAATTCAAATTAAATTTGTTATTTTGCAGCACTAAAACGCCCTAAATATAATGAGAAAAGTAGTGACACTTTCGTTAATAACAGTTATAGGCCTCAATTCTTACGGCCAAAGCTGGATGGACATCGGCATTAAAGGTGGCTGGGGTCTCAATTTCCTGTATAATAAAAATATGCTTGATAACGATTATACGGCCAAATTTTCCAATGGCTTTACGGTGGGTGGCAAGCTGGGCTGGAATTTTAACGAGTCGCATGAAATGACACTTGACGTAATGTACTACCAGTTTAACCAAACGTTCAAGTACAACCGTACTGACTCAAGCGGTACAGCCAGTCCTGAATACACACGCAACATTTCATTTTCGGGCATGCAGTTGTTTTTGTTGTACAGGAATAATAAGGACGGGCATTATGTTGAAGTAGGCCCTTCGTTAACAACAGTGGGCAATGCAAAAGTAACCGATGATTTGGGTGTAACCCCCGCGCAGGACAACTATGCCGGTTTCATGCAAAGCCATGTAGGATTCACATTCGGATTTGGCGGGTATTTCATAGGTACTGAAAACTTTGGTATTACTATGGGCTTTCGCGCCAATTATGCCATTACCGATGCGGTAAAGGATGACGGTGTGACCAATTTCCCGGCCTTTGAAAAATTTGATTCATATACGGCAACGCATCCGTTAACATTAATGCTGGTCATGGAAGCCAACCTTGATTTTGCGTTCATGGCCAAAGCAAAATGTTCGAATAAAAGGAAATTGATTTTGTTCTAGTATTGAGAAAGGATAGCGTATAAAAAGATATGAGAAGGTCCCTGCCTAAATGAGCGGGGATTTTTGTTTTTATTAAAATGCATAACGGATTGTTGGCCACCTGCCCAACAGCAAAAGCCATTATAGCTGGCACTGCTTTGCTGTGGGCACCGCGCTATACGTTCCAAGTCCTCGCAAAAAATCAATAAAAAGAACTATTCCCGTGGAGCAAAAGGAGCTGATATTTATTGATTTTTTGCTCCGGGCTTTCCACTTCTATCGCTGGCAGATTTTTGAAAAGACTGCTAAGCCATTATTCAGAATTTTGCGTAATTTCACTTCCGTATAAAAAACTATATGAGTATCCTGCTTATAATTCTTCTTGTACTGGCGGGCATCATTGGCCTGGTTCTGCTCATGGCACTTTTTATGCGAAAGGCCCATCATGTCAGGTGCGAAATCACCATTAACGCACCCAGCCAAAAAGTATTTGATTTTTTAAAACTGCTCGAAAACCAGGAAAAATTCAACAAACATGCCATGGCCGGTGGTGAAAGAAAAAAGGAATTCAAAGGAACTGACGGAACGGTTGGATACATTTATTCGTGGCGCGGGGATAAAGATACCGGTGTGGGCGAAAAAGAAATCATGCACCTGGTTGAAGGAAAAAAAATTGAAACAGAAATCCGTTTTGTAAAACCTTTCAGGGCCACTGCCTCTATGATCATGGAAACCGAATCGTTACCTGGTAACCAAACCAAAGTATCCTGGAGCAATGCCGGAACGTTGAAATTCCCTATAAATATTTTTATACCCAAAATGGAAAAACACGTTGCAAAAGATATAGACACCAGTTTATCAACGTTGAAAAACATTCTCGAAAAATAATTTTCCTGAACGCTTAAAAATGTAAACCATGGATAATTCACGGGTCTATAAAATGTCGTTTGCAAGCGTCTACCCGCACTATGTTGCAAAAGCTGAAAAAAAAGGCCGCACAAAAGCGGAGGTTGATACCATCATTCGTTGGTTGACAGGGTACACACAAAAAGCGTTGGAACAACAAATAGACAAAAAAACCGATTTTGAAACTTTTTTCAAACAGGCGCCCCAGATAAATAAAAATGCGTCAAAAATCACCGGTGTAATTTGCGGCTACCGCGTGGAAGAAATCGAAGACAAGCTCATGCAAAAGGTCCGTTACCTGGATAAACTCATTGATGAATTGGCCAAAGGCAAAACAATGGAAAAGATTTTAAGAAGTTAACCGCATGCAAAAACATATTGACCCCAAAACAGTTGCATTGCAGTTTAATGACTGTATCAATAACCGTGACCTTAACGGTTTGCTTGACCTGATGACCAATGACCATACCTTTATTGATACAGCCAATAACAGTTTTACAGGAAAAGACAAGTGTAAAATGGCCTGGAACGGTTTTTTTGACGCTTTTCCTGACTACCACAACATTTTTGAAATTATTACTTCAAAGGATACCACTGTAATTATTCAGGGCCATTCGGTTTGTTCTGACAAAATGCTTGAAGGTACGTGCCTTTGGACTGCTAAAATCAAGGGTGATAAAGTCACGGAATGGCGCGTGTATACCGACAATAAGGAAAACAGGATTTTATTAGGGGTAACCTGAACCGTTTACTGATCAGAAAGGCGTATTTCCCATGTTCAGGAGGGGTTGGTTCTTGCAAAAATTCATTCGTAAAAAATTAGTAAATTTCATAGCACTTTAAATTCCACGTATATATTTGTCCGGTACCTGAAAAAAACATGACCGACCCCCTATTCATTGAGCAAAAACTGCAAAAAGGCGAACAGGCACGGGAAAAAGCCGAACATTATTTTTCAGGTCTCTCTCCGGTACAGCTAAACTGGAAACCCACCATGCAAAACTGGAGTATTGCCGAGTGCCTTGACCACCTGGTTATTTCAGACGCTTTGTACTTTAACGACCTTGAAAAAATTGCCGGTGGAACATATAAAATGACATGGTGGCAAAAAAACAGTCCCTTGAGTTCGCTATGGGGAAAATCCCTTAAAAAACAGTTGCAGGAAACGGTGAACCGTAAAATGAAAGCTCCAAAAATAATTAAGCCTTCTGCTTCAGTCAAGCCGCATGATATCCTGGAGATCTATTTGAAAAACCTTGATTGTTTTTTAAAATTGATAACCATGTGTAAAAATTGCGAACTTGATAAAACCATTATTACTTCGCCTATTTCTAACGTGGTAACCTATTCGTTACGCGATGCATTTGAATTTCTTATTAACCACGAGCACAGGCACCTCAACCAGGCCTTATGGGTAAAAAACCGGGAAGAGTTTCCGAAAACCTGAAAATGATAATAAAATTGTTAAAACGATTTCAAATCATTTTTTGTAAACCGCCATTCAGGAGTTTGAATAACTTCTTTTGAAACATCCAGTTTGTACCATACTGTAGCTTCGTCATCCGGGTTTATCAATACCTGGGTTTCCTGGGCAGGCATATAGCTTTGCGCAAGCATAAAATATTTTTGGCCGCTTTTTTTGTTCTTCATCATGTCCACAACAATAACGGCATGTCCCGGTGAACCACCCTGTATGAACACATCGCCAATTTGCATATCGGACAGCGGTTTTGATTTCAATTCTTTTGAAAGCGATAACGTACCGGCATAATTGAACACCATGTCCATGTATTTCCTGAAATCAGCATAGGTATTTGACGGTCCTGCGGTTTTCACCCAGGTCGTTTTATTTCCTTCAACTTTTACACGATACCCTTCTTTCCATTTTTTATAGGTGCAATTGAACCCATTGGTAAAATTGAAATGAAGTTTGTCATACGCTTTTTGAACAAACAAATATTCACCGCGCAGCCGCATAACGGCATCGGCACATTGCTGCAGGTTTTTATTCCCTATCTCCATGTCAATTACCGCGTCATACACACCTTCACCGTCTTTTTCATCACCGTTGTAGTACTTTACTTTTGACCCATGCGGTTTCAATT
>DASPJQ010000163.1:0-1593 GCA_035628535.1 Flavobacteriales bacterium
CGGTGGCGCAGGTGAAGCTGGTTGTTCAACCCCTGGAAATATTCGTATTCGTAGTATAATTTATACTCGTCAATAAAGGTCATTTTGTCGGGTGGCGTGCGTCTGAAAACCGAAGCCAGGATATTGTCCTGCCGGAAAGCATTCGAACTCATTCCAAGCATTTCAACATCATGCTTGTAATTAAGGGCAAGTTGCTGGCGCGGTTTTTTTGTGAGCATGGTCCTGAAACCTCCACCGTATTTGAATTGCTCATCACGCGTGCCGTATGCCACATAACCGTTAAACTCAATGCGCCTGCTGAAGGCGTTACTGGTACGACCACCCACCCTGAAACGCGGACCTTCATACGGATTAAAGCTGTATGTGGTGAAATAGGGTCCATATTCAAATTTACCGATAACTTTATAACCACTGGCCAGCATGGATACCACCGAATTGAATGTTTTTACTTCGGGCACTTTCAGAATGGTGTCCATCATGTCGTAAATAAGCCGTTCCTGTGGTGTTAGGGGTACATGCCGGCTACTGTCCCAGTATTCATGTGTTTTGTCAGTCGCATCATCTGCCACAATTACGTTTTGCGCACCGGCATAAAAATCGTCTTCCTTCGGTTCATTGATCACGAAATCTTTGTACGATGTGGTTTTGCGGCCGTAACAACCCATTTGCTTGTCAAACACGTTGAAGTCAACCAACAAATAATCGCTGGTCACCATCCACACTTCTTTTTTAACCTGTTCAAATTCCTGTTTAAATGCAAATGTTTTAATGAAGTTGATGTTTGCATCACCCACCAGGTCACATTCAATCCTGCGGATGGCATAAGTGGTATCGTTCATCCAGAAATGGCCAATGAAGACAGGTTCGGCTTTACGTTTTGGATAGAATTTTATTTTATAGCACCAGGTATTTCCAATCATGGCGCTGTCGCTCAGGCGGTAGTCATACGAAAAAAGCCCCCGGTCGGATATGGGACTTACAAAATTCCGGCCAAAAATATTTACATAGTTTTCATATACATTTATGTTCTGGTACATATCGCCCAGGAACTGTGAAACGCTTTTGTTTTCAAACCCGCTCACCTGGCTGGCATTTATATACTCGCGGTGTGCCTTGGGATTCTTTCTGAAATAATAATCAGAAATAGACTCGGTAATAAACAAAGGCAGGTATGGTTTTTCGCTTGTTGTTGAATCAACATTTTCAAAAATAAATTTGATGGGTTTAAACACTTTCCGGTTTTTAAATTCATCGGAAATGTTATTTACATCAAACTCAACTTTTGTATAAACTTCATACTGGTACGACCGTAATTTTTCCTTGTTATTGACTTCTTTATACCGCAGTATTTTTTTAAACATGGCAATGGCCGGATCAACTTCGGGCGGTTTAATGACTACTTCGGGAATAGTATCGTCCTTGCTTGTTACCGGCTGCAATAAAATATCAATGGTTTGGTCAACGTCACGTTTGACATATACCCTTGTTCGTTTATAACCGAAAGAACTGGCTTCGAGTGAATCAGTTGCATAATAGGTATCAAACGAATAATAACCGGTGTCATTTGAAGACGTACCAATTTTGGAATCCACA
>DASPJQ010000164.1:0-1655 GCA_035628535.1 Flavobacteriales bacterium
CAGCGCAGCTTCGGGCATCATGCCTTCAGTATTGGTCACCAGTTCACCTTCTTTTAATTTACGTATGTCAAACGGCCCGAATATCTCGTTGGGTTCGGTAAAACGCGTCAACAGGTATTCAAAGTTTTTTCCACCTTCAACGCAGGTCGAAAGTTCGCGTATAATGGCGCTTTTGGCCGTGCCCGGTGGGCCCAGCAAAAAGGCGTTTTCTTTTGCAATCAATGCAATGCCTAAAAGGTCAATGATTTCGTTTTTGCCAATAAAGGCTTCCTTCACATGGTTCAGTACGTTGTTCAGGTTTTCGGTCTTGTTCATTTTTGTCAATTGTCAGTTATCAATTATCAATGTGCAATTAGCAGTTTACGGTTCTCAGGTTATTCCACCAATTCGTTAAACAATTCTTTCCTGTAATTACCAATGCTTGCTTTTACATAGGGTGCAAGTGCCGGGTGGTTGGCCAACCTGACTTTTTTCTCCTTAATAATGCGGTTTACGTATAACTGGGTAAGGCAATCGTTTTTTATTACCACATTAAAGTCCAGCTCATCCAGGTTCAGGTTGTATTTTACACCCGAGTAATGGAACGTTTTCAAAAAGCCTTCCAGTATACCAATCAACGCATCATCAAATTCAATCATTTTTAAATGCACCAGTACATCGGGCATAAAGCGCATAAACAGGTCGGCACTCAAAAGCGCGCCTGCATTTATTTCACCGGAGTACGGCTGCATGAGCGTTTGCAAATCGCCCGGTTTGTTGTCGCGGTACAACATAAGTTGCGCGGCCAGGTAAACCGTTTGTGCGGCCCATGCAGCAGCTTCAGCATTAAATGCGGGGGCTTTGTGCGGGTAGTCCCAGCACTCGTTTTCGTACATGTTTTGCAAAAACAACTGTGCGGCAATTTTTTCTTCGCGCGGAATTTCCAGTAAATTACAATACAGGATAACCTCCTCGCGCTCGTATAAATGCTGCAGCATATTTAAATAATAAGTTGTCATTCACGTACCCGGTACAGGAAAATGGTTTAAGCGTTCAGTTACGAATATAAGGATTTGGCAAGGCACAAAATACGTTGTTCATAAACGTTTTGAGGAGCAGGTTTTTACCCTTTTTGTTGCGGCCAGTGTGGGGAAAAATACTGATCCAATGGCAACCAACAACCCTGAACTAGATTTCAATCCACACCGGTGCGTGGTCGCTGGTTTTTTCCCACCCGCGCACGTGTTTGTCAACACCGGCTTTTTTGAGTTTTGGGGCCAGGTCGGGGCTTAACAAAAAATGGTCAATGCGTATGCCGGCATTGCGCGCGTAGGCATTGCGGAAATAGTCCCAAAAGGTGTAAATTTTTTCACCGGGATACAATGTACGCAGGGCATCGGTCCACCCCTGGTCAACCAATTGTTTATAGGCTTTGCGCGATTCGGGAAAA
The DNA here is from genome assembly GCA_035628535.1 of Flavobacteriales bacterium. Taxonomy (GTDB): domain Bacteria; phylum Bacteroidota; class Bacteroidia; order Flavobacteriales_D; family UBA2798; genus DASPJQ01. The sequence goes on from DASPJQ010000164.1 coordinate 1,430, forward strand.
AACAAGGCATCGTCTTTCCAACTTTCGGGTTTGTACACATCAAGTTCGGTGGGTATTACATTAAAATCACCGGCCAGAATAGTGGGCCTGTTTTTCCCGAGCAGGTTTTTTGCATACGTGTTAAGCCGTTTAAACCAACCGAGTTTATAATCAAATTTTGGGCCGGGTGCCGGGTTCCCATTGGGCAAATACAGGCAACCAATCAACACATTGTTTACAATGGCTT
>DASPJQ010000165.1:0-12497 GCA_035628535.1 Flavobacteriales bacterium
ATATTGACCAATTCCATTTCACTGCATAAGTCAGCAAATGCTGACCGTAAAGGTTGGTCAGGAACAATGAACCCGTTTATGCCGCAGTCCTTTGCTTTTTGCGCAAAAGCTGCCACACCGTATTGCAAAACCTGGTTGTAATAACCCATAAGTAAAACAGGCATATTTACCGCATTGCGCAATGTTGTTAATTCCTCAAACATTTTATTCAATGTAAAACCGTTTTGGAGAGCTTTCATGGAACTTTGCTGGATAACAGGCCCATCGGCCAGCGGATCACTACAGGGCATACCAATTTCAACCATATCTGTACCCGCTTTCTCCAGCATTGCACATGTTTCTTTAATCAAGCCCAATCCGGGATATCCGGCTGTGAAAAACACCGATATAAGTTTTTCCTTTTTAGTGAACGCTGCTTTTATTGTTTTCATAATGTGTCGCTCCTTCGGGGAGCTTTGTTTGTTTTTATGTTTCACGTTATTAAAATTCCACCCTGAAGGAGATGTTCTGGTTTAGTTGTTTACACAAACGTTTCGATACCCTGACTATTTACAAAACCGCTTGTTGTATTGAACCGCATCATTTAAAACTCCAACATTGTTTGCTTTGTTATGGGTGTTGTTGAAACGGAAGTCCGACAACTTCATCAATTTAAAAGATACGTTGTCAATGCTATCGCATTTGCTGATTAATCTACCATTACATCTCTGTATGATTCGTACTTGGCCATATCTTTATCACCGCGTCCCGATAAGCAAATAACAACCCTGTCGTTTGGTTTAAACCGCAGTTTTTTTAACAGGGCAAAAGCATGACCGGTTTCTATGGCAGGAATAATGCCTTCAAGCTTTACCAATTCAAACGCTGCTTCCATGGCTTCGAAATCATTAATGGCTATATATTGCGCCCGCTTTATGGTATGCAAATAACTGTGCATAGGTCCAACTCCGGGATAATCCAACCCTGCCGATATGCTGTGCGGTTCAACCACCTGTCCGTCCTTGTCCTGCATCAGGTATGATAGCGACCCATGCAGCACCCCAGGTCTTCCTGTTGTTAATGTTGCGGCCGTTTTATCGGTCGCGGCTCCCTTACCTCCGGCCTCGGCACCTACCAATTGTACCGATTCTTCACCAATAAAATCATAAAATATGCCGGCCGCGTTGCTACCCCCTCCTACACAAGCCATAACGTGAGTGGGCAATCTGTTACCTGTTTGCTCCGCTAATTGATTTTTGACCTCGGTACTGATTATGGATTGAAAACGCGCCACCATATCAGGGTACGGATGCGGCCCTACCACTGACCCAATAACATAATGTGTATCATTGGGATGGTTGATCCAATACCGGATTGCCTCGTTGGTAGCGTCTTTCAGTGTTTGTGAACCTGATTCAACAGTCACCAGTTTTGCTCCCAGCATTTGCATGCGCAACACATTGGGCTGTTGCCGGGTAATGTCTTTTTTACCCATAAACACCGTACAAGGCAAATCCAATAACGCGCAGGCGGTAGCAGTGGCCACACCGTGTTGACCGGCACCGGTTTCGGCAATAACGTGTTTTTTATTCAACCGTTTTGCCAGTAAAACCTGTCCAATGGCGTTATTGATTTTATGGGCGCCAGTATGATTAAGGTCTTCGCGTTTTAAAAATACATTTGTACCGTATTTTTTTGAAAGCCGGGCCGCAAAATACAGCGGTGTTGGTCTACCAACATAATACCGGAGCAATTCACCGTATTCAGAAATGAAAGACTCATCAAGCATAATGCGCTCATAGTTTTCCTGCAGTTCCTGTACATTGCGGTGCAAAAGTTCGGGAATAAAGGCCCCGCCAAATTCACCGTAATAGCCTTGTTCATTTGGTTTCATTGTAATTGCTGTATAAATGTTTTTATGCTTTCTATGTTTTTAATGCCAGGTTCTGTCTCAAAACCTGAATTGATATCGATGCCAAAAAAACCAGGTATATTTTTCAAACGTTTAACCAATTCAACGTCTCCGGGGTTAATTCCACCGGCAACTATAAAGGGATGAGGGAAATTAATATTTTTTAGTATTTCATGCTCAAACTTCACTCCTGTTCCGCCATAATTTTTTCCTTTGTTGTCAATCAAATAATAATCAACAGTATTTGCAAATAAATTCACTAAATACGGCAGGTTCTTCCCCGTTCCGTCAAGCGTTTTAATTACGGTTGTTTTTTCCTGCAATTCGGCACAAAAACACGGATCTTCATCACCATGCAGTTGAACGCTGTCCAAACCCAGTTGATGAACAACGTCCATTATTTCACTTTGCGGAGCATTTATAAAAACACCGGTCTTATGCACGTTCTTCATTGCTTTCATTACTGGCGAAATTGTTGCCGGATCGGCACACCGTTTACTTTGGTCATAAAAAATAAAACCAAGCATATCGGGATTAAGGTCTGCCACGGCCGCAATGTTTACCGGACTTTTATTCCCGCAAACTTTGATCCTGATATTTCCAGCCCCAATAATCATTTTGCAATTGTTATTTCCTTTTCGCAGTCCAGGTGTTTACAAAATTCCTGACAGGTTTTACCCGGATCAGCCGTACGCATGAAGGCCGTACCGATTAAAAATCCCTGAAAGCCTTTTCTGCGCAAAAAATTTATTTCAGGCGGATGGTTGATCCCGCTTTCGGCAACAAGGCATTTATGACCCGGAATAAACCGGCTTAATTCAATGAAGCGTTGTGTATTTTCTTCCATGTTGGCCAGGTTACGCGCGTTTATACCTACCACTTTATGGCGTTCCCCTATTTTTGAAATTCCTTCCGGGTCATCCACCTCAAACAATACTTCAAGGTCCAGTTCGTGTGCGCAGGCCGTCAATTCACTTACCTGTTCAACCGAAAGCGCTTTAGCAATAAGCAAGATTGCATCGGCACCAATGGCCCGGGACTCGTAAACCTGTATTGGATCTATAATAAAGTCCTTGCGAAGAATGGGACAAAAATTATATTTCCTGGCCTGGATCAGGTCTTCGTTTTTCCCCTTAAAAAATTCGGGTTCGGTCAATACACTTAGTGCCGAGCAGCCCGCACGCATATAGCCAATAGTTGTTTCACTTACTGTGGCATAAGCATTCAATGTACCTTTTGAGGGCGAACACCGTTTGAATTCAGCTATAATCCCATTCTTGCCGGGCTTGACCAGGTATTCACTTAAAGAAACAATGGGCGAATGAAACAACTCCGATTCCTCAAAGAAACGCTTTTTGTATTTGTTCTTTAGGTTATCAACGCGTTTTTGGGTCGATTCGATTATTTTGTTTAGTATGTTCATGTTTTTCGGTTTTTCATGTGTCGCTCTTAACAGGCTTTTGTGCATCGGGAATAGAATTTTATGCTTTACAGTTTAAAATTTGGTCAAACAATAATTTTACTTTCCCGCTCTGCAACGCTTCACGGCAAATGGCTTTGGCCGTTGCAAAATCAACCGTTTCGTGCCTTACGGTATAGGCCATGGCTGCATTGCATAGCAGGGCTTCCATTACCGGTTCGGGCGCCTCATAACGTAAAACACGCATAAACTTTTTTGCGGCATCAGCCATTGAATGCACCCGCAAATCTTCCAGTTCAACATTAACCGCACTTAAATCGGCCGGATGAATCAACCGTTCGCCACTGTGTGAATAAATTTTAACAGCATCCGTCAAGGTCAACTCATCGTTACCGTCCAACGTATGCACAACGGCATAACAATAGTTTTTTTGGCCGTATAAAAAATGGTAGTTTCGTGCCACCTGCAAATTGCTTACACCTGTAAACCTGTATTTGGGTTGCAGGGGATTCACCAAAGGGCCGAGGACATTAAAAATAGTTTTCATCTGAAGGTTTTTACGCATCGCTGCCATATTTTTCAAAACGGGATGAAACAAAGGCGCGTGCAAAAAGGTCACATTAAACGTTTCCAGTTCGCGTTCCAATTCTTCTGCGGTTGTTTTAAACCGGTATCCAAAATATTCCAGTATACCCGAGGAACCGTTTACCGATGTTACACCGTAATTCCCATGCTTGCATATTTTTATGCCTGCTGCTGCAAGCACAAACGCAGTAAGCGTTGAAAAATTAATTGTGTTGTTCCCATCGCCACCCGTTCCGCATACGTCCATTAAATCGTCACCATATTCAAACGGTACAATGCAGTTTTCAAGAATAAATTCCGAAAATCCGTTCAGCTCCGTTAATGCTGGTTTGCGTGCCTCCATCATACTTAACAAGGCAGATTTTTGTTCAACCGGCACACCTTCATTCATAAGTACGCTCATACATTCAAGCGGTTGCACACCCGTTAACCGTGTGTGCTTTAATGTTTCAATCAGTCCTTTTGCATTCATAGTTTATTTTTTAACTACAGAGAAACCAGAAGTGCACCAGAGCCAAACAGAGATATTCTCTGCGGTTCCCAGGTTGTGCACAGGTGAATCCCGTGGTCCATTTTATTTATTTATTTGATTAAAAGGCTATGAAAGCCACTGTTTGATCATGGTTTTTCCTTCAGGCGTCAATATGCTTTCAGGATGGAACTGGACCCCGGTAACGGCAAATTTCTTGTGTTGAACACCCATTACAACTCCGTTTTCATCACTGGCAATTACTTCCAGGCTGCCCGGTAAATTCTCTTTTTTCACTGCCCATGAGTGATAACGGCCAACATCCAGTTTTTCTTTCAATCCTTTGAACATTTTGTGCCGGGTGTCAACGGTAACGGGGGTTGCAATACCATGGTACACTTTGTCCAGGTTATACAAGATGCCACCCTCACTTTCTACAATGGCCTGGTGCCCCAAACAAATCCCCAATATTTTTTTGGAAGAAGCATAGCGTTTCAGGAGTTCAGGCATAATGCCCGCATCTTTGGGCAACCCCGGGCCGGGTGATAAAATAATGTAGTCATACCTGTCAACCTTGTCAAGTGAAATCATGTTGTTGCGGAACACATTTGCATCGGTACCCGTAATTTCTTCCACATAATGCACCAGGTTATAGGTAAAACTGTCGTAATTATCCAGTACAAGTATTTTTTTACTCATGGTCGTGTTTTTTTTATTCATTCTCTGGCAGATTCCGCTGAAATTCTTCTCTGCGTGTTTCCGCGCATTCTGGTGCCTGTTTTTTATCAGTTTATAGATACATTTGACAATTCAATTGCTTTTCGCACAGCATTTATTTTATTGTTTACTTCTAAAAGCTCGTGTTCGGGTTTGCTTTCAACAGTTATACCTGCACCAGCCTGGTAATTCAATTTACCATTACAGGCACAAAATGTACGGATGAGTATTGCCAGGTTCGCGTTGCCGTTGAGGTCAATGAAACCGATGGCGCCTCCGTAAAAATCGCGTGAACGGCTTTCAATTTCATCAATCAACTGCATGGCGCGGTATTTTGGTGCCCCGGCAAGAGTCCCTGCCGGAAACGTACGGGCAATTATATCAAAAATACCGGTTTTACTTTTCATTTTTCCCTCTACTTCCGAAACCAAATGGTATACATGCGAAAACTGCTGTACTTCCTTTTTGCGTTTTACATGAACATTGTTGCAATAAATGCTCAAATCGTTGCGTGCAAGGTCAATCAACATATCATGCTCTGCATTTTCCTTGGGATCGTTCACCAGTTTTTCAAGCCGTTCCTTGTCAAATGCATCAACCCCGTTGCGTTTAATTGTTCCTGCTATGGGATGTATGCTCACTTTTCCGTCTTGAATAGCAATGTGGGTTTCGGGCGATGAACCTGCCAGCTTAAAATCACCATGGTCAAAATAAAACATGTAAGGCGATGGATTTATATGCCTTAAATTGCGGTATACATTGAAATCATCGCCCGTATAACCCTGAGCGAACCTGCGCGATAGCACAACCTGAAAAACATTGCCCAGTTTACATTGGGTTTTGGCGTATTCAACATTGCGCAAAAACATTTCATCACGCTCACTTACCGTTTCCTGGCCTTTAATTGCAAACGGACTTTCGGTATGCGTTGTATTTGGCAAAAGTTTAAGAATACAGTCAATTTGTTTTTTAGACCGGGCATGGCTGAACTGGTAAACCGTTATCGTGTTATAATAATGGTCAAACACAATGTTGAATTCATAAAAACCAAAATACAGGTCGGGCAGGGCCAAGGTGTCTTTTGTTTGGTCCAGGCCTACCGATTCAAAATACCTTATGGAATTATACCCGATGTACCCGAGCATGCCAACCGCGTTTAACGCATCTTTATTATTTGCCTCATCCAAAATACCTTCATAAAAATCATTCAGGACTCGTGACAGATCGTTTTTCAGGTCATGTGTTGAAAGGCCTTCAGGACCTTTTATTTTCAATTTTCCGGCCTGAACGGTAAGCGATTTAAGGTTGTTAAAGGCGATTATGGACCGGCTGTTTTGCGCTTTGCCGTATTCGGCACTTTCAAGCAATTTGCAATCGGCAAAATGGTCACGCAGGGCCAGGTATACACTTACAGGGGTAAGGGTATCGCCTAAAAACGATCTCTTATATAGTTCGTATTTCTTCATTTTCAAAACATTAATTCAACCAAAGGTTGACCACCGCCATGGGTGGAAAACAAAAAACCCGCTGTTGGTAGAACAGCGGGCTTCTTTGTAAACCTTAAATATAATGCAATACTAGCGCTGTTCACCTGTTATAGCGAACCACCACCAGTTTTTATTTGCGTTAATTATCATTACTGTACAAAATTAGTAAAAAAATGATTGCCACAACAAAAGCCTTAAAAAAGCCCATAAAAGCCTTAAAATCTTGGGGTATATTGAGAATATCGTTACTTTAGCCCCGTAGATACAGATGGAAAAATACGATATATGTGTACTGGGTGGTGGGCCGGCAGGATATGCAGCCGCCATGCGTGCAATAGATTTTGGAAAAAAGGTTTGTCTTGTCGAAAAAGATAAAGTTGGCGGTGCAGGGGTTTATGATGGAGCCCTGGCTTCAAAAACACTTTGGGAACTATCAGAAAAAGTGCGTTCGGTAAATGAAACCATTGTATCGGTAGGTCGCAAAAAATTTGAGATCAGTTGGGAAGAGGTAATGAAAACCATGAACGAGGCCATTTTTGACCGTAAGTTCCAATACACCTGCCACATTAAATTATTGCAAACCGAAACAACTACCTGCCGTTTTACTTTTGAGCGCGGTACCGGAACCATGTTGAACCAGCATGAAATCCTTATCAGACATGAAGACGAAGAAAAGGTAATTTACGCTGAGAACATAATTATTGCAACGGGAAGCCGGCCAAAAAAACTTCCAACCATTCCTGTTGATGAAAAAATCATAATGACCAGCGATGGCATTCACCACCTGACCGACTATCCCAAAAGCCTGGTAATTGTGGGTGCGGGCGTAATTGGTTGTGAATTTGCCACTATTTTTTCCAACTTCGGCAAAACCAAAGTATACATCATTGACCGCGCGGAAAAAATCCTTCCATTTGAAGATGATGACATTACCGATCTTGTGGCACGCAACCTGGAAGATAAAGGCGTAACCATTCACCATAGCGCCAGCCTGAACCGCATGGAAATTATTGACGGCATGGTTGAATACGAACTGGCCTCACCTGATGGTAAAAAAGAAATCATTCGCGTTGAAAAAGCGCTTGTTTCCATTGGACGCACCCCCAACATTGAAGAACTGGGCATGGAAGCGGCCGGGGTGCATATGAGCAAGCGCGGTATGCACATTGGCGATGTAGACACGCAAACTAACGTACCCAATATATACGTTGTTGGCGATGTTAAAGGCCGCATACAATTGGTGAACATGGGCGAACTGGAAGGACGTCATGCCGTTGAAAAAATTGTGTTGAACGGGCAAAAAACCGAACGGCTCTCATACGATAACGTAAGCACCATCATGTTCCTGCATCCTGAAGTGGCGGCAGTGGGCATGAACGAAAAACAATGCCGTGAAAAGAACATTCCCGTCAAGGTCGTTAAAATTGATTACAGCGTTATTTCACGTGCCATAGCCATGCGCAAAACACAGGGGTTCTTTAAAATTATTGTGACCAACGATGATGAAATGAAAATATTGGGTATGCGCGCCATTGGTGAACACGCTTCAAGCGCCATACAGGCGTGCGCCCTGCTGATCAAAATGAACCAGGGTATTGAACAACTGGCCGAGCTGATTCATCCGCATCCTTCCATTATTGAAGGTATACAGGAGTGCGTGCGCATGTTGCTGAACCGCTCGGTATTCAAATCATCGGTATTTAAAGATAAATTGAAGTGTTATAGCTGTGTTGACGGGGTTTGTACGCCTTTGCAGCGGCTTTAATCAGCAAATGAACGCCTTGTCAGGCTTGTCATTTAACTTATAATTTACGATCAGGTTTGGGTTGCGCATATTCAAACTGCTTGCCCGGGTCCGTTCGCCTCTTAATTTGCTAATTCATATCTTCCTGTAATTCCTGTACTCAAATAGCCTTTTACCTGTAACTTTCTCAATTATCATTAAGACCCTGTTTTTGAATTTTACTTTTGCTTTTGCCGGATCATATTCGAAATTCCAGTTTTTGGCGGCAATGCGCTCAAGCATTATGGCCGGGTGCGTGCCGGTAAATTTTTTAAGTGAATCAATTTTTGAATAATTGAATTCATCTTCTTCCTTCACGTTTTCTTTCATCCATGCGTCATCATGCCACATTTTATGGAAATTTTTTTCCTTTTCTTTTTGTTTGGCCGGATGTTTGACCCAACCGTAGTGATAAATGGAAGCGTCAATAGCCTTTACAGTTAATTTTGAATCATCTTTTTTTCTAAAACCCTGGGCATCTTTATACGATCGGATGTTCTTGTCATTCCTGACAATACGTATTTCATTCCTGTACCATATGCGTGAATCGCCTACGTAATCGTACGTACCATAAAAATGGACGTACCTGAACAATAATCCCTCTACCTGTTTGTTTTCTACATACAGGAGCATTTGCTTCTGGATTTCGTTGTAGTCCTTTTCATGCACCACCTCATCGGCCTGGATATAGAAGCACCAGTCAAATTCGGCTGGTATGCTGTCAAAAATTTTATTGGTTTCAATAGCCAGCACCTGTCCGCCTGTGCGCAGGTCATCGTCCCATACCGTTTCAATGACATGGATTTTGGGCTCATTTAACCCTTTGATCAACTCCAGTGTATTGTCCTCACTTTGACCCACTCCTACATAAAAAGCATCGACAAGTGGCAATACCGAGCGTATGGATTCCACAACGGGGTAGTCGTATTTAAGGGCATTGCGTACTATGCTGAATCCGGCCGTTTTCATTCGTAACGATAAAGATACACTTAAAGCCCATTTAAATGCCCTGTTAATCCAATGCGCAAAAAAAAAGCAGGTTTTTAACCGATTAATTGCCAAACATTTATTAATCTTGCGACTCAATAATAAATTATGCGATTCAAATTATTTTACCTTATACCGGTAGTATTATGCGCCTGTGGTGGTGGTGCCGAAAAAACAGGGGAAAAGAAAGATTTAACGGCAACGGTAAGCACCACACCCGATACCGATTCAAATTTTGTGTACCAAACCGAACAATTTGCCGATTTGCGCATATTGCGTTACCAAATTCCCGGTTTTAACCAGCTCACGCCAAAACAAAAAGAATTATTGTACTATTTATACGAAGCAGCGCTTTGCGGTCGCGATATTCTTTACGATCAAAACTGCAAATACAACCTCACGCTGCGTAAAACACTCGAAAACATCGTGTCGAGTTACAATGGCGATAAGGAAACCGAAGAATGGGGCAATTTTATGGTTTATGCAAAACGTTTTTGGTTTTCAAACGGGCTGCACCACCATTACAATTCCGACAAAATCATGCCCGAATTTTCAAAAGTATATTTCAAAGGTCTTATCAAAAGCTCGGATCAAAAGGGATTCCCTATGGAACAGGGTGAAGATCTTGAAAAATTCAGCGACAGGCTTTGCACCATAATTTACGACCCCAAAGTAGCCGCTAAAAAGGTAAACCTTGACCCTAAACAGGATATTGTAGCAACTTCGGCAACCAACTTTTACGAAGGTGTAACACAAAAAGAGGTTGAAGAATACCATAAGGCAAAAGCCAACAAGGAAACGACAACACCTGTTATGTACGGGCTGAATTCAAAATTGGTGAAGGAAGACGGAAAAATAGTGGAGAAAGTGTGGAAAGTAGGAGGAATGTATTCACCGGCCATTGAAAAAATTGTTTACTGGCTGGAAAAGGCGGTTGCTGTTGCTGAAAATGCCAAACAAAAAGAAGCGCTTCAAAAACTGATTAAATTTTATAAATCAGGCGACCTCAAAGATTTTGATGATTACAGCATTGCCTGGGTAAAAGACACCGAATCGTCCATTGATGTGGTAAACGGCTTTATTGAAGTGTATGGCGATCCTATGGGTTACCGCGGTTCATATGAGTCGGTAGTAAGTGTGCGCGATCCCGAGGCATCAAAACGCATAAAAGCCATTGGTGCCGAAGCGCAATGGTTTGAGGACAATTCACCTTTGATGCCCGAACACAAAAAGAAAAATGTAAAAGGCATTTCGGCCAAGGTAATTAACGTAGTGATTGAAGGAGGCGATGCAACGCCAAGCACACCCATAGGCATAAACCTGCCCAACAATAACTGGATCCGTGAACAGCACGGTTCAAAATCGGTGAACCTCGGGAACATTGTTGAAGCTTATGACCGCAGTGCCGGAAAAGGCATTGTTGACGAATTTTATTACGGCCAGGAAGTAAAAGACCGCATTAAAAAATGCGGAGCCCTGGCCGATAAACTGCATACCGACATGCACGAGGTAATAGGACACGCATCCGGGCAAATGAACCCCGGTGTTGGTCAACCCAGCGAAACCTTGAAAAATTACGCCAATGCATTGGAGGAAGGCCGTGCCGACCTGGTTGCATTGTATTACTTGTTGGACCCTAAATTGGTTGAACTGGGCGTAATGCCATCGCTTGAATATGGAAAAGCCCACTATGACGCTTACATTACGAAAGGGCTTATGATCCAATTGTCACGCATTAAAAAAGGAAATGATTTGGAAGAAGCGCACATGCGCAACCGCCAGATGATTGCTTTATGGGCATACGAAAAAGGCAAAAAAGACAATGTGATTGAGAAAAAAGTGGAAGGCGGAAAAACCTACTTTATTGTGAACGACTATGAAAAACTACGCGCGTTGTTTGGCGAATTGCTGAGAGAGATCCAACGCGTAAAATCGGAAGGCGATTTTGAAGGCGGCAAGGCGTTGATTGAAAATTACGGCCGTAAAATTGACCCGAAACTGCATGCCGAAGTACTTGACCGCTATGCTTCATTGGGTATTGCTCCATATCCCGGCTTTATTCAGCCGGTACTTGTTCCGGTTAAAAAAGGCGATAAAATTATGGATGTCACGGTAGAATACCCCATGGATTTTGTAGAACAAATGCTGATGTATGGAAGGGAGTATTCATTGTTGCCGGTGAAGAATTAATTTAAAATTTAGAAATTTGAGACGAAAATTCAGGGCTATTTTAATTTTGAATCTCTAAATTTTCAAATTCCCTAATTCAAATTCTGCAAACCCAGCAATACGAGCAACGCAGGCACGGTTACCGAGAAAAACGTTATGATCTTGTCAAGGTCAATTTTTTTCTCCTCATGTGCATTATCGCTTGGGCGCGATTCGAATTTTATCAGGGTATCATTGACCGAAAAAAAAGTAACAAGGTCCATATACTTTCCACGGACCGTTTTTCCATTGTTCTCTTTTAAAAAGAACGGGACTGTGGCGCGATCAGCAACACGGTATTTATATATATACGATTTTGAACCGAGCGAATCGTATGTATTAATATCATAGGGTTTGCTTGTAAGGTTTTGATTTACCTGGGCAAGTGTCATTCCCGGTTTAACGGTCATCACCTTTTCAATTGTGGTATATCGGGGGCCCCGTACAAGGCAGCCATTAAGCATAGCGACAATTAATAAAACAGCAATGATTTTTATGGAATTCATACAGCCAAAATACAAAAATCATGGGATCAAAATCATCACCGGAAACAGTGAAATACCCCTTCCTAGAACACTCATAGCTAGTCATTTATATCATTTTTTAAATAACGAACCATTTTTTTAACGCATTTTTACCAGGCACTCGTACGCACTGCAATTAACCGCTCTCACCTCATTTTATATACCACTGCGTTAAAAACACGCAGAAGGTATTCAAATAACAGCAAACCGGTGTATATTGCCTTTGTGAAAACCTTTTTTTTTCATAAGTGCTGTTTGGCTCATGATGTGCCAGCCTGTATTTTCCCAGACCGGTAACGGCCAAATTGAAAAAATTTTACAACTGGAAAACCCTGATTCATTAAGGGTTTTATTCCGTTCATCTGAATCACTTGACATTGACAGCGCCATTCGTTTTGCGCGCAAGGTGTTGGCCATTGCAAAAAA
>DASPJQ010000166.1:0-5619 GCA_035628535.1 Flavobacteriales bacterium
ATGTACCGAACTTATAAATACTTTGAGGAGTTAGTCCAAGGTGGCCCATTACCGGGATACCTGCTGTTAAAATGCGTTCAACACTGTCTTTTATTTCACGACCGCCTTCAAGTTTTACGGCATGTGCGCCCGATTCTTTCATGATGCGTATGGCAGAATGAAGGGCCTCTTTTGAATTTCCCTGGTACGTTCCAAACGGCAGGTCAACCACCACCAGGCACCGGTTAATGGCGCGTACAACCGAAGATGCGTGATAAATCATTTGATCCAACGTAATGGGCAAGGTGGTTTCATGCCCGGCCATTACATTGGAGGCGCTGTCGCCAACCAACAATACATCAATGCCGGCTTCATCAATTATGCGGGCCATTGAAAAATCATACGCGGTAAGCATGGATATTTTTTCACCGCGGGCCTTCATCTCATTCAGCACATGTGTTGTAACGCGTTTGAATTCTTTTTTGTGAAGCGACATGGTTATAGTTTACAAAACGAAGGTAAGCATTGAACAGTTAACCGGTCACTTTACACGAACATATTTTACAGCCTTATTTACAGGATTTTAAAATTAAATTTTTACCAATCAGTCAACTTTTTGGTCTTAAACACGTCTTTTATTCGCATGGTCAAAATGAGTTGATGTGGGATTTCGCCAGTTGAAAAATTAGTGTTAATTTGTGTACAACCGAGGGTAGGCCCTTTGATGGAGAAAAAGAAGGCTTACCTGAATAAAAGAACAGTTATGCGTTTACAATCACTCTTAAGTTTACTTATAGGCTTATGGGTCATGAACAGTTGCCTGGCCCAGGGTTCGGGTAATGCGCTTGATTTTGACGGGACCAACGATGTGGTTGAGGTCAAGGGGACATTTCCCAATATGACAGGCGGCAGTTTTTCCATTTGCGCCTGGATAATGACAACCAATAATACCAAAGCGGGTCAGCGTATTTTTGCCGATGACCAGCAATCAAGCGGAACCGGGGGATATGCCCTTTCGCTTGGCGATCCCGGAACGGCACGTTTGCGTTTTTATTGCCGCGCCTTGCCAACGGTATCGCTTGACGTACCGGTAGGGAACTACCAAATTTCAAACAATGTTTGGTACCATGTAGCTGCCGTACACGATGGAACAGCCCGCACACGCAGGATTTATGTAAATGGAGAATTGGCCGCAAGCGATGGTCCGTACACCGCAGGCGCATGGGCCGGAACCGAGGTGGATAATGGTCCGGCAAGTATTGGCGGTGAAACCAGCGCTTCAACTGAAACAGCAAACAGGTTGATTGGCCGCGAAGACGAAGTGAGTTTTTGGACCAAAGCCTTATCCCAAACCGAAATCAGGGACCTTATGTGTAAATCACTCACCGGTTCGGAGGCTAATCTGATTGGTTACTGGAACTTTGACGCTGCTGCGTTGGGTGCTGACGGAGTTCCCGACCTTACATCAAACGGTTATCACGGTACAATGACCAATATGGTTGCGGGCGATGTTGTTACCTCTGCCGCTGCCATTGGTAATACAAGCACCTATGTATACACAACCGCGTGGGCAGGAGTAAATCTTTACCTGCAAGGCCCGGAGGGTGACTCATTGCGTGTTTCATCCGTATCAAGCGCAACAGTTAATTGCATTCATATCTATAATGTGAATTCTGTTCCCAATACAACAACCGGTATAACAGGACTGGGTGGCAACAACCAGTATTTTGGGGTGTTTAAATCGGTTTATTTTGGCGGTGCCGGAACATATACGGCCACCTACCATTACCGGCAAAATGATGCATACGAAGCCTCAACCGTGGCCGACCTTGATTACGTTGAAAGCAGCATACGTTGTTTTACACGGTCCAACAATTCTTTCACCCCATGGACAAAAAATACAACTGCACCTGTTACCACCTCTAAAACAATAACCATGACGGCTATGTCAACCGAATTTATATTGGGGTATGACAACGCGCTGGCCAATTTACCTATAGAACTGGTTTCATTTAACGCCTGGGTGAATGGCGATAAAGTGGATATTGCCTGGAGCACAGCCAGTGAAATAAACAACAATTATTTTACCATTGAGCGATCAAAAGGCGGTACGGTATGGGAAGAAATAGCAAAAATTGAAGGCGCAGGAAACAGCAACCAGCGAATTGATTATTTTGATGTGGATTATTCGCCATTCAAAGGCACTTCCTATTACCGTTTAAAGCAAACCGATTTTGATGGAAAATTCAGCTATTCACAAATTGCCGTTGTCAAAAATGGAAATCTTTCCTTTGAAGGTGATATAATACCATTTCCAAATCCTACTGACGGTAATTCCTTCAACCTTGAATTTACCGGATTTGGTGATGAAGAAGTATTTATAGTTATGCGTGACATACAGGGTAAAAGTTATTATTCAAATGCGTACATGATAAACGACCATACCAATATTGTAGCGGTATTGCTGAATGAAAAACTTCCTGCTGGCACGTACCTTATTACCGCTTCAACAAACGAGAATTTCGTGTCCAAACAAATAATAGTCAGGTAATTTTACTCCCACAATTTTGATGAAACTGTGTTTTTTCAGGATCAAAACATCAAACCATACGTCTCTTTTTTTGCCTTTTTGCGTAAATATCCCTGTAATACTAAACAAGCAATAAGTAAAACATGTTGGTTTACAAAGGAAAGGTATGAGGGGCAAAAAGGAGTGAAGATGAATCTACACATGTAAATTAAAATGTATATATTTACGGTTGATTTTACGCAAAACAATACCCTTTCATGAAAAAACACTTTCTTCTGGTTATCGTACTGGCGTGCATTTCTCCGCTTACCAAAGCCGCAACCTGTACAAGCATCAATAACGGTGATTTCAATAATCCGGCCAACTGGTCTTGTGGTCATGTACCAACGTGTGGTGATATAGTATACATCCAAGACCTTATAACGGTAACGGCAACGTATGACCTGGCCGATTGCGCATCACCGGTCCAAATAATTGTTCAGGCAGGTGGCACATTGCATTTTGACAGTGGCCGAAAGCTTAAATTACCATGTGGATCTGGCTTTGAGATAGAGGCCGGAGGCGCATTAACCGCTGATGGGTACACAGGATCCAGCGAAAGTCTTACCATTTGCGGTACCGTTGTTTGGAAAGCCTCAGACGGTCCAAAAGGCGGGGGTACTTCTTATGGCTCAACCCTTCCCATTGAACTGCTTGCGTTTAATGCTGTGAAGAACAATGCTCATGTAGACGTGACCTGGAAAACGGCCACTGAAACAAACAACGATTATTTTACCATTGAACGTTCAAAAGATGGTGATTTATGGGCCACTATTGCCCTGGTAGACGGTGCCGGAAACAGCAGCCAGGTAATTGAATACATGGATGCCGACTATTCGCCACTGAAAGGAACCTCTTATTATCGCCTTAAGCAAACCGATTATGATGGTAATTCATCTTATTCGCAGGTTGCGGTGGTGCACAATACTGACGGTACTGAAGCTAACATTACGGCTTTCCCGAATCCAACTGATGGAAACAGCTTCAACCTTGAATTTACCGGATTTGGTGATGAAGAGGTTCTGGTTGTGGTACGCGACATAAGGGGCCGAGAATATTATTCACATGTTTATCTTGTTGTAAACCATTCAAACATTGTAGCCCTTCCGCTTGAAAACAAGCTGGCTGCAGGTGTGTACCTGGTAGTTGCTTCTTCTGATGAAAAAATGGTGACCAGTAAAGTCACCGTGCAATAAATGGTTGCACGCAGAAATCGCAGGGGAAAGGGCCAGCGTTAACCTGCGCGGTCAACGAGAAAGAGGGTGTACGCACAGAAGGAAGTGCAACAACTTTTTAATTGATTACTACCAATCCTGAATTTTTAGTTCCGATCCATTTTTTACCACTTGCATCAACCGCAATGCATTTAATGTCTCCCTCGGGTAAATTTGTTCCCGCAGGTGAAATGGTGTTCCAGGTGCTTTCATCGTAAACTGAAAGCCCGCCACCTTCAGTACATACCCATTTGATTTGGTTGTTGTGCAAAGCCAACGCACGTACCAGGTTAAACGTCAAACCTGAGTTGGATGAGTTATACGTTGTCCAGCTTACATCATCAAACCGCGAAAGGCCTGCATTGGTACCAACCCATTTTACACCGGACGAATCGGTAACAACACAATACACGCTGTTGCTGGGCAAACCTGAGTTGGTCACGTTATAGGTGGTAAACGTAGTGCCGTCAAAACTGGAAAGCCCGCCTCCGGTTCCTACCCATACAAGGTTGTTTTCATCAACAGTAAGGGCCCCAACCGAATTGTTGGGCAATGCCGAAGTGGAAGGGGTCCACGAACTCCAGCTCACACCGTCAAAACGGGCAAGTCCGCCACCGCTAAATGTTCCTATCCACAATACGTTGGCTTGATCAACAGCCAGTGAACGTATTTTGTTTGCAGGTAAACCCGAATTACCGGTGTTATAAACCTGCCAGCTGCTGCCATCATATTTCAACAGCCCGTTGTTACTTCCAACCCAAATAACATTGCTTTGATCAACAGCAATGCAATTGAATTTATTGGAAGGAAAACTTAAAGCAGAGGAATCGTATGCAATCCATGTGCTTCCATTGTATGACGAGACACCATTTTGCGTAGCCACCCACAATACGCCAGAATTGTCAAAGGCCAGGCCGCGCACAGCATTGTCAACCAGGGCTGAATTGGAAGTATTGAAAAGTGAATAAACAGTTTCGGTAGGAATGGGTTCATTGTTAACCGGGGTAGGTGCAGGATTTTTTTTACATGCAGTAAAAACAACAGCAATAAAAATGACAAGACGTGCGAGGTTTTGGTCCATAAAGCACTAATTTAAAAATTATATCACAACGAAACAATTAAATTAGATCAACCAACAACTAAATCGTTATTTATCAAAATACTGCAAAACGGAAAAGTTTGCGCGCCAAGCATAGGTTATGAACAGGCATAAACAATTCATTTTTATCAATTTAACCGACCAATACACGTGTTTTTCGATGTATATACACCATTAGTCTTTTCAAAACGGGTTTTAGTCTATTTTTCACCCTTGCATCTTGCATGGCGTTAATTTTTTTTTTAACTTTATCTCAATAAAACCCTTGATATTATGATGAAATCATTGACCCTTGGAAGCATGTTGTTGGTTGCCGGTGGTGCTTTTGCAGCCAATACACCCTCAGCAGTGTTGCATTTTGCAGCAAAACCTGCACAAAGCAAGGTTGAGATTTCATGGGAGGCGTTGCCTGAAAAAAGTGATGTCACTTATGTTATTGAGCGGTCAAAAGACGGGGAACTTTGGGGAGAAATCCTTACTGTTGCCGGGAGTGAAGCGCAAAGCACACAATCATTCATTGAATCAGATTATAGTCCTATCCAGGGTGTTTCATACTATCGCCTGAAAAAAGTATATAAAGACGGTTTGCATGCCTACTCAACCATTTCGGTGGTGAAAAACGAAGGGAACCTGGGCACGCATGAAATTCCGCTGGATGAAAAAGACCATACAGGACTGTTCAATAACCAGGAAATTATTATTGTGCTGAAAGACCAAAAGGGCAATGAATACTTCTCTAAAATTTACGTGCTTGACCA
>DASPJQ010000167.1:0-12283 GCA_035628535.1 Flavobacteriales bacterium
TCATCATAACAAAATTATCGGCCACTACTTCAGTAATATACCGTTGGTTGCCTTCTTTGTCTTTATACTGGCGTGATTTGATTTTTCCTTCAACGTATACCTGCTGCCCTTTGCGCAAATATTTTTCGGCCACATCGGCAAGGCCGCGCCAAATTACAATGTTATGCCATTCGGTTTCGGTGCGCTTGTCACCGGTATCCTTGTCTTTATAAACCTCGCTGGTTGCAAGCGGAAAACTAACTTTTTTTACTCCGTTTTCTAAGGTTCTGACTTCCGGATCTTTTCCTAAATTACCAACCAGGATCACTTTGTTCACACTTCCTGCCATAGCTTACTAAGTTATACAATTAATAATCTTTCTCTAAACGTTCTGTCTTGTATAATGCTGACTGACACAATCTGGAACCATTCAAATTGAACTATGCATCATATCAGTATTATATTGCATTAAAATTAAGAAAAAAAACACACCACCGCTTATTTTCCATTAACAAGGTTCTTTCTGAAAAAAGCTGTTTCAAAGAATTTTTCCGTCAGGCGGCTTACAGGGTATTGTTGAAAATCAACCATTCGTACGGCTTTGTACGTGTTTTTTGGAATACCTGTTTTTAAATTAACAAAATAGAATTTAGCCTGTATTACCTGGTGTGATAACACGTGTTTCACTCCATATACTTCATGCCTGAACAAGTCAGCTTTTTTCACACCAAAATCGCGGCACATTTTTTTAACCTGTTTTTCAAAATCATTCTTTTTTTCAATAAGCGGCAATTGAAATAAGTTTTGCCAAATATCTTTTTCTGTACGCTGGTGCATAAAAAATTTATTTCCCTTTGCCAATAAAAAATAATGGAATTCACGCGTGGTAACTTTTACCTGCTTCAATTTAACCGGTAACTGGTGCTGCACTTTTTTTTGCAGGGCGTAGCAGCCTTTATTGAGCGGGCATTCTATACAAATCGGGTTACGGGGTACACACACAAGGGCACCCAATTCCATTACAGCCTGGTTATAGTCACCAGCCTGCCGGGCCGGTACCAGGGTATTTGCCAAATTGAAAAATTCTTTTTTGGCCATCGAACTGTCAATGGGTGTATGAATACCAAAGTACCGTGAAAGCACCCGGTACACATTTCCGTCCAAAACCGCCACTTTTTCATTAAAAGCGATGGAACTTATGGCTGCTGCGGTGTATTGGCCTATACCTTTAAGCTTTAAAAGTTCCTGAAAACTGGCCGGAAACTCTCCTTTATACTCATTTTTAATAAGTTGTGCTGTTTTATGCAAGTTCCTGGCCCGTGTATAATAGCCTAAGCCCTGCCATAGTTTAAGCACGTTTTCAATCGAATCGGTGGCCAGGTCCCCAACGGCCGGATACTTTTTTATAAAGGCCAGGTAATATTTAAGTCCCTGATCAACACGGGTTTGTTGCAAAATTATTTCTGATAACCATATATAATAGGGGTCATTGGTGGTCCTCCAGGGTAAATTTCGTTTGTTACGGCCGTACCAATCAAGCAATTGTCGGGCGATTTTATCTAATTGGTAATCAGTTTTCAAAAACTTGTCTAAAAAATGCAATACAAAGGAACAAAGAATTCCATCGTTTTGAATTAATATTATTTTTGTGGTTGAAAATTAACCAGCTAAATATTATAGGATTATGACCAAAGCAGAAATTGTAAACGAGATTTCGGAAAAAACGGGAGTTGAAAAAGTTGCCGTTCAGGTTACCGTTGAGGCATTTATGAATGCTATTAAAGAAAACATGGAAAAAGGTAATAATATTTACCTGCGTGGTTTCGGTAGTTTTGTTGTAAGGACACGCGCTGCAAAAATCGGCCGTAACATTTCAACAAATACTGAGGTTCAAATACCTGCCCACAATATTCCTGCTTTCAAACCTGCTAAAGAATTTACCGAAAGCGTAAAAGCAAAAGTTAAGGTTAAGACTGCATGAGAAAATTCCGGCAATCGCCATTAGTGTTATTTATTGGCGGAATTGCGGGAGTTTTTATTTTGCTTTCATTAAGCAGAACTCCAAACCGTTCGCTTAAAGCTGATCCGTTTGATGCCAAGATGCAACTGGCATTGAACTACATGGAAATAAAACCCATGGATGGAATCAAAATGTTCAGGAAAATTGTTGAGCAATATCCTAACCGCTTTGAAGCCCCCTTTCAGCTTGGTGCAATGGCTATGCGCACACAACAATATAATAAAGCCGCCAAATGGTTTGAAATGGCAAGTAACATTGCTACCGATAACAATAACAAGGCTTTGAGTTTATTGAATTGGAGCGATGCCATGGTTATGGACAATAAAACAGACAGTGCCGTGCTTATTTTGAGACAGGTTTTCAATTACAGCAAGGACAGTATGTTATTACAGTCGGTTCGCATGCGCTTGCGCGAACTGGATAAAATGAAAGAACCCAAAGTATTAGAGAATAAATAACATTAAAAAACTTAATTATGCCAAGCGGTAAAAAAAGAAAGAGACACAAAATGGCAACGCACAAGCGCAAAAAGCGCCTTCGCAAAAATCGTCATAAAAAGAAGAAATAATTAATTCTTAGTAAGTTATAATACTGTACGGTGCGGTTTAACTGCACCGTATTTGTTGTTATACTTTAAATCCACAAAAAAGTGAGCATTGACCTGATCATAAAAGGCAATGAGAACGGTGTTGAATTGGCCTTGTTGCAGGAACGAAAGCTTATTGAGTTTCACCGCGAAAAGGACAACAGCCGTTTTAACGTTGGCGATATTTACCTGGGAAAAGTCAAAAAGATTGTTCCGGGCCTGAATGCCGCGTTCGTTCATGTGGGTTTTGAAAAAGACGCTTTTTTGCATTACCTGGACCTTGGTCCCCAGTTTGCCTCGCTCATGAAATTCCTGCGTACCGTACAGGACGGCAAACAGGAATCATCACGCCTGGCAGGATTCAAGCTTGAACACGATATTGATAAAGAAGGAAAAATCACGCAGGTTTTGTCAAGCGGCCAAAACATTTTAATACAAATTGCCAAAGAACCTATTTCATCAAAAGGACCACGCTTAACTGCCGAAATTACTATTCCCGGCCGTTACCTTGTACTGGTTCCTTTTTCCAATAAAATTTCCATTTCTCAAAAAGTAAAAAGTAAAGAGGAACGCGACAGGCTGCGCCAGGTCATTTCTTCCATACGCCCGCACAACTTTGGTGTAATTATTCGCACCGTTGCCGAAAATAAAAAGGTGGCCGAGCTTGAAGCCGACATTAAAGACCTGATGAAAAAATGGGACGAGTGTATACGCAACATTAAAAACGCATCTCCACCAAAAAGAGTTCTGGGCGAAATTGATAAACGAAGCGCCCTGTTGCGCGACATGCTTAACGAAAACTTCAACAATATTTTTGTGGATACTCCCCAGGTGCATGACGACCTGAAGCAATACATTTTAAGCATTGCTCCTGGCAAGGAAAAGATTCTAAAAATGTACCAGGGAACAGGTGACATTTTTGAAAATTTCAATATTTACAAGCAAATCAAGTCGGCTTTTGGCAAACAGGTATTTCTTCAAAATGGCGGATACCTCATTATTGAACATACCGAAGCCATGCATGTAATTGACGTGAACAGCGGCAACCGTAAAAACAACGATAAAACACAGGAGGAAAATGCGCTTGAAGTGAACCTTGAGGCCGCTGCCGAAATTGCGCGCGTTATGCGTTTGCGTGACATGGGCGGAATTATTGCTGTTGATTTTATTGACATGCACGAAAAGGAAAACAACCACAAGTTGTATGAATTTTTGAAAGCCGAAATGAAAAGTGACCGCGCCAAGCACAGTATTTTACCTCCAAGCAGGTTTGGTGTGGTTGAAATAACCCGCCAGCGCGTAAAACCGGTTACCGATATTGACACGACTGAAACTTGCCCGTCATGTTCGGGAAGCGGAAAAATTGAGGCCAGTGTATTGGTAAGCGATGAAATTGAGAACAACATCCGTTATTTGTCAGAGCAAAACAAAGGGAAAAATTTTACATTGACCCTGCATCCATACCTGGCAGCCTATTTTACCAAAGGATTTTTTAATTCAAAAAAACGTTCCTGGAAGAAAAAGTACAGGTTGAAAATAAATGTTGAGGCGCATACCACGCATCATTTGCTGGAGTATCATTTTTATGATGAAAACAAGGAGGAGATTGTTTTTTAAACGTTTGCTACGCTTACTTCTTTTTTTGCCACAGATTACACAGATTTCTTATTTGACCCAAAGTGTCCTAAAGTATTTCAAAAGGCTTGTGCTGTTGCGATTTAATCATGTGAACGAAATTATACCTGGGTCAAAGACTATAAACTCAAATACCCAATAGCCCTTAAAAACCCATTACCTGGCTTTTGCACCATTTGTGCCGGAATAGTTTGTTCGGCATAAACGCTAACGGATGCTTTAACCGGTGCAAAGGAAACAAACTTGAGCGCATTTACATAAAGCTTACCTGCATCTGGAAACGATTTGAAATTGATTTTCAATTTGTCTTTATAAATAGTAAAGGTCCCGAAAACAAGGCCTTCACCCAATGAGTTCAATTCCCGGGTAAATCCTTCAACCCTTAAATACTGGTTGTTTTTTATTTCCGATTCGAGGCTGATTTCTATTTCAACCATGTCCAACCGTGTTTCTTTTTTTAAATCAATGTACACCACGGCCACTTCCCTTGCCGACTCCAACACCCCGTGGTTTAAAAATTCCATTTCCATAGTTTGCTTTGTTTGGTGAGTGTAAAACGCCCAGACGTCTAAAAAAGTTAGCAATTGATCATGGAGGTTATGAACAAGCAACTCACAATTAAGGAAACGGTTTGTGCTTTACAACCATTGGTCAGGCAGTTAAAAACCTTACCTACCAAATATGGTAGCGGTTGTTTATCAGGTTACAAATTTTGAAACCAACTACAAAACACTCGTCAGGTTTTTAAACCGTTTTATCAATAAGCCTAAACCAAAGAGCCGGATTGCCCCGGCCCTTTTTTTAGACTTTATATGTCCAGTAAATAATTAGAATTTATACCCGCGAATGACGTTGTCTTTATAAAGATAAAATACGCGGTTCTCAACGCCATCAATTTCGTAAATAGGGGTTTTATCCTTGGCAAGGTCAATCGTTGAAAGGGTTTCTCCTGTTTTTTTACTTACCCTTACAAGAGCATATTGTTTTTTTGCTACTTCGGTCATAATATACATGTAATCATTGGTACCTTGCGTGGCTTTAAAACGTTTATTAGCGGCTGCCAGCATTTTGCCAGTAAAACCCATTGCGCTTTTTGAAGCATCGCCATACACGTTTGAAACGGCACCAGTCACGTCCTTGGCAAGTTTGTCGTTTGAATTCTTAACCTGGATAGATTGTGAAACCGCTCCAAATGCTGCCGATGACATGCCGTAAACCATGGTGGCATAGGCACCATACACGGCATTTGCGTACAACAACGCACGTTTTAATCCCGACTCGCGCGGTGCGGCAAAATACTTGGTGAATTTAACGCTGCCTTTGTAATCAATTAAAGCAATATTCTGGTCTGATGAAATAACCACGCCATCGGCCACTGCTTCAGCTCGTGTAGCATCTTCCTTACCCTGGAATTCAACCGGAGCCGTATTCAAGGCTTTTGCTGTTCCGTTTGAGGGATCTACTTCATATAATAAATTATCTTTTAAGTTGAATACGTATTTCTTTCCGTTCATTTCGGTAACCAACCCATCGCTTGCTTTGAAGGATTTGGCAATTACTTTTTCGCCTGTTGTTTGGTTAATGATATTCACTTCTTCATTGGTTGCAAACAAAATTCCTGCGGGAATCACTTCAATGTATTTAACCATTCCATCAACCTTCACCGGTTTTGCCAGTTTGCTTTCGCCTGTTGATGTGTTTAAAATATCAATATAGTTATTTTTTTCGCCCGATGCAATCACCAAATCGCTGCCAATGTAAGCTGTGCCCTGCAAAGGACCACCTTTTACACTTATGCCGTTTCCTTTTTTACCCCAAAGGCCTTTTCCGGTTGTATAATCAAGGCAATTCATATCGTTTCCATCGCCCTGGCTCACCACCAGTCCTTTTTCATCGGCAACAAGAATACCCATTTTACCCGGCAAATTCACCAATGCAGGCCAAACGGTATTTCCATTATTGATATCAAAGGCCATATAATTGCGCTCAAAAAACTTAGTTACCGTTTTTTGCCCTTTTGAATCGGTTGACTCTTTTGATTTTTCTGCCTGAACCGCTATAAATACCGTACCTTCTTTTTTAGGTGTTGTAACAATGGCAGCCGTTATTTGTTTTCCATCAAAAAAAGCTCCGCCTTTATCAAGCATACCCATAAAACCGCTCATTTTATCCATTTTCGGGTCAACCGGTTTTTTCCAAACCACATCGCCTGTTTTGGCATTTATGCGGTAAACAAAAAATGCTGTTAAGGCTAAAAATTCATCGTTGCCAAGGTCTTTACAAGCCGTTACAATACCAAAATCGCTTTCTTTCGACCATACTTTTTTGCCGGTTCCCATATCAACCATGTGAATGGACGGAGTTTTGCTTCCCACACCTGTGCCAAGCACCAGTATTTTTCCACTTTGGTACAGGAAATAACGGCTGACTACTTTTTGCAGTCCGGCATCACGGCTGGAAAAAACAACGGTACCGTCAAAACTTTCAATAATGGCCAGGTCTTCGTTTTCCTGGGTACCGGCCGTTAAGGCTATAAAAGGTGAATTTTCAATGAGCTCAACCCGGTCTTCGGGTATGTTCCCGTATTTTTCATGGGTGGTCCATAATACTTTGCCGGTTTCGGGGTCAACCCCTTTTACACCTTTGGGTGTTCCAACAATAAAGGACCCGAACTGGGTCATGCGCTGCCATTGCACCTGGGTGCCCATGTCCATTTCAAAGGCAGGGGCTTGTGCAAATGTGTTGAATGCGAAGCCTGTCAATAATAGCAATAGGCCGCCTGGTCGTAAACAGTGTTTCATACGTTTTGGTTTTATTTATGTGCACAGGTTAAACGAATACCATGCCATAAGTCCATTGTTGTAACAACAAACCAGCAATTTCACGAAGGAGATTTCAGAATGTTTTATTCTGGTAAAGGGGATAAATAACAAAAAATTAACGATTTCAACTGATCATTTACTCAGCACCTTCGGCACCTTGAAATAATCTGAATCTTTTGAAGGCGCGTTTTTCAACGCCTCTGCTTTGGTAATGGTTTCCTTATTCTCATCGGCCCGCAATACATTCACCTCATCGCTCATAAAAATCAAAGGCTCAACATTGGCGGTATCCAGTTCATCCAACTTATCAATAAAACCTAAAATGCGCGCAAGGTCTTTTTTAATCTCTGCTTTTCCGGCATCGTCATATTCCAGTTTAGCCAGCGTACAGAGTTTGTCAATCAATTCATCGTTTATGTCAACTTTTACTTTACTCATAACATAACCTGTTTTTATTGCATTTGTGCGTACTTATTTTTTTAATCGCGGGTACACGTATTGCTTTAAATCATTTTCTATAATATTGAAAACCCTGTCCTGTAAAGGTACAATATCTTTTTCAGTCATGCCCTTTGTTTCAATGGGGTCGTGCACAATCACCCTTGAAATTCCCGGCCTGCAGGGGCCAAAAATCTGCATAGGATCGCTCATTAAAGCCCAATTGTCTAAAAATGTTACCGGAATAACAGGAATACCGGTTTCAATGGCCAGCTTAAATGCCCCTGATTTAAACTTGTTTAAATGCGGTGCATTATCGGGGATGGTACCTTCGGGGAAAATAACAATGCTTTTTCCTTCTTTTATGCGTTTCCTGGCCAGTTCAAGTGAACGCGAGGCTTCCAGGGCGCTTTTTCTGTTTACCGCAATGTTGTATTTACCGTTTTTAAAAAAAACCTTCATAAGCGGCCATTTTTTCAGCTCGGCCTTACCCATAAAAATGTAAAAGCCTTTTATGGCCTGGCTCATAAAAATAATATCGTGATAGGATGTGTGGTTGGGACAAATAATAAAAGGCCCATCGGGAAATTTTATTTTGCGCTTTTTATGAACCCATACCAACAGCAGTAGTTGCAACGATGGAGACCAAATGTACCGGTGCATCCAGCTTACGGCCGAACTGGTTTTTTCCCACCGGGTCAATAAATAATAAACCGGGAACTGAACGAGCAATGTGCCGAAAAAGGCAATGCCAAAATAAATTTTATATAAAGCCCTGAAAGGCGCCTTTACGTAAAACATTATTTTTCCTCTTCACTGATAATGTTGGTGCGTTTGGCAAAATAGAAACAAAAATCGCGCATGTCTTCACTCAGCCGCACATCACCCGTTGAGCGCTCAAACGTATCGGCCATGGTAACCAGCGTTTGGTGAAAAAACAGTTTCATTTCCTCGATACTCATCTCCTTGGTCCATAAATCAATGCGCAAAGAGTTTTGTGTTTGTGGGTCCCACATGCTTAACAACATACCTTTTACGGGTTCAAATCCTTTGTTCAGGTCAGTTGCTTTCCATTCAATTTTTTCGGGAACCTTATTGGGATCCAGTGTTACATTGATGTTTATTTCTGATGTTGAATTCATACTAATTTACTTTTAAGCGGCCAAATTGTATTTTGTTTTTTCGTTGTCGGGCTATTAAATATATATCGTCATTCAACCTGCGGCTCACCGAAGGCAAAAACGTCAACCGTTCTTTGTCGGCTTCATAAAACCGCTGCTTGCGCCCTGCACCGGTTGAGTCAAGGGTAACCAAAACAGGTGCCGAATATTTGTTTTGCGTAAGCCCGTAAACACTTGCGGCATTCACCTGCCGGTCTTTTAAATTCCCCGAATGGTCGTTGAACATAATGTAAAGCTGGTTACTGCCTTTGGCCAGTGCATATGAAAAATATTCATTATAACCCGTTGTTGAAACCTGGCGCTTGCTTATTTTGCGGGTCCATGCTATTTCACCGGCCTGGTTAACCTTTACCACAATAATTGAGTTATAATTGTATGTATTGTTATCGTAATACAATTGGTTATAGGGATCAAAATACGTATGCGTTTGTTTATAATATTCCTCGGCAACCAACATGGCCGAACCGTCAGCGTTCAATATAAAATGGTCAAAATAAAAATCTGTCAGCTCCTCTCCCCGGTTTGCAGCCCGCTCACTCATGAACTCCATTAAAAATTCCTTTTCAAATGGTTTTTGGTTCAAGGTA
Organism: Flavobacteriales bacterium; assembly: GCA_035628535.1. Taxonomy (GTDB): domain Bacteria; phylum Bacteroidota; class Bacteroidia; order Flavobacteriales_D; family UBA2798; genus DASPJQ01. Next base: position 9,249 of record DASPJQ010000167.1, read on the forward strand.
AGCACTTGTTTGGTTTCAGGCGAAACGGTGAGATAAAATGTACCGGCCAGGGTAAATGAATTTGAATTGCTGTAAAAACCGCCCACGGCAATGTTATTGGCCGGATTCATTCCGGCAGTTACGGCCGTTATGTATTTTCCATCAAGGTTAATTTCAAATTCCTTTAGTTTATTTTCGGCCGGGTAAAAACTAACGAGCAAATATTTATTGGCTGCCATGCTGCGGTTAAACAAATCGCCTTTTTGTTTTTCTGGCGCAAGCGTTGCCAGCAAATGTACGTTGCCTTTACGGTCAATCAATTTATCGGTTATGTCCAGAAGGTTGTTTGCATATGGTAACTCAATTTCTTTTTTCCATAACTCCTTCATGGTTGAATCAAACATCATCAAATAATATTTTTCATTGGAAAACTTATCGTACGGGAATTTACGCGCAATCATGGTAAACCTGCGCCCTGTAGCTTCGTGGATGGTAAACCCCGGCAATGACCTTGAGCTGGTCATGCTGTAACCGTCAACCAGTTCAGGGTTTGATGCAGCGGTCAAATCAGCGTCAATCTTCACCGAAAATAATTCATGCTTACGATTGACGCGATCAAAACTATTTACATACCATATAAGCGCCCCGTTGCGGTAAATTATTTTTTCATATTGCGCTTTTCCGTTCGGAAATACCGGATAATTAAAAAAAGCCTGTTTTTCACGGGTAACGTTTTCACCAGCATATTTTTCAATGTAAATGCCCTGCTTTTTCCGCGAATTAACGGTTTTAACAATATAAAAACCGTTGCCAAACGAAACAATGGTTTTAACATTGGCGTTTTTTTGCGTTTCATACACGGGGCCCCAGGTAATTTCACCGTTGGAAACCGACTGTGCAGGCAGCACGTTGCCAAAACAGGAAAACAGAAAATATAGGACCAGGATTTTTTTCATGCACTAAGCGTGGGCAGCTTTGTTTTTATTGGCCAATTGTCCGCAGGCCGCATCAATGTCTTTTCCACGGCTCCTGCGAATGTTTACAACTATGTTTTTTGAAATCAAATACCGGGCAAAAGCCTCAACTTTTTCAGGGCTTGCCTGCTGGTATTCGCCATTGTCAATGGCATTGTACTCAATGATGTTTACTTTACAGGGAATGTGCCTGCAAAAAACCGACAGTTCGCGGGCGTCTTCAATTGCATCGTTAAACCCGTCAAAAATAATGTACTCATAAGTGACCCGGGTTTTGGTTTTTTCGTAAAAATACTTAAGCGCATCAGCCAGGGCCTCCAATGAATTGGATTCATTAATTGGCATGATCTTATTGCGCTTTACATCGTTGGCGGCATGCAGCGAAAGGGCAAGATTGAATTTCACTTCATCATCGCCCAACTGCTTAATCATTTTGGCAATGCCTGCTGTTGAAACAGTAATGCGGTTATGCGACATGCCCAGTCCTTCGTTTGAAGTAATTTTACGCACCGATTCAAGCACATTTTTATAATTCAGCAGGGGCTCGCCCATGCCCATATAAACAATGTTTGAAAGTGGAATCTGGTAATGTTCCTCGGCCAGGTTACGGATGGTCACTACCTGGTCATAAATTTCATCGGCATCCAGGTTGCGCATGCGTTTGATGCGTCCTGTTGCACAAAAAGCGCATGTCAAACTGCAACCCACCTGCGATGAAATGCATGCGGTCATACGCGTTTGCGTAGGGATTAAAACACCTTCTACAACTTTTTCATCGTTTAACCTGAAAGCGCATTTAATGGTTTTATCTTCGCTTATTTGCTTGTCGGCAAGCAAAATTTGTTTTATAAAATAATGCTGTTTTAATTTTTCACGAAGCTCAACCGAAAGGTTGGTCATTTCAGCAAACGAATGGACGCTTTTTTTCCATAGCCATTCATGCACCTGTTTGGCGCGAAACGGCTTCTCACCCAAAACACCCAATTGTTGAGTGAGTTCAGGCAATGAAAACTGTCGTATATCCTTGCGGGGTTCCAAGGTTGCAAAGGTACGAAAAAGACACAAGACGCTAGACACAAGACATCAGACAGAGAAGCGGAGCTCAAACAAATATACGGCTGTAAAAGCGAGGAAGAAGCCTTCATAAAACCCTCCTAATTATGCGATTACAAAATTCTGACGATAGTCAATAAAACCCATTAGCCAACACCCTTTGTTAATCAACAGGAAACCGGGGTACGGGATACGAGGTGCTTTTTAAGATTTTTTCACCTTATTATACACCGCAAACTCATAGCTGTAAGCATGTTTCTCATCGGCAGGACAGCTTTGCGAAAGTGTTTTATGCCATTTGTGCGGGTTAAAGGCCGGGAAATAGGTGTCGGCTTCAAAAACCCCGTTCACATGGGTCACGTACAGCGTATCCACCAGGTTTTTAACCATGCATTCCATATAAATCTGGCCTCCGCCAATGATAAAAAGCTCGGTTTCTCCCTGCGATCGTGCGAATTCAATTCCGGCTTCAACTGAATCAACTACGTATACCCCCTGGGCGTTATAATTTTTTTCACGGGTAACAACAATGTTTGTTCTGCCCGGCAGGGGGCGGAATTTTGGAGGGATGGATTCAAAGTTTTTTCGGCCTGTAAGCACGCAATGTCCCATTGTTTTTTCCTTAAAATATTTCATATCGGCCGGCAAATGCCATAACAGCTGATTGTTTTTACCAATGGCGTTGTTTTTGGCAATGGCTACTATGACGGAAATTTTCATAAAATTGATTCTCCCTGATAAATTTCGTTATGTTTTTTACTGACCCAGAAAACCACATAAAAAACCAAACAACCTGTTACAATATACAACAGGTCGGAAACCCCTTCCAATATAACCCCGGAAGTAAATGATGGTATGTTCCCCGAAAGAATCTGTTGTTTTGCAATTCGATCAATTACTCCGGCAAAAAGCCATGCGATAACAAAAAACAAACCCACTGGCGGAACAGGTATACCGTCAATGGTCTTTGAAGGTGCGTTACCTGTACTTAAATGCCTGGTGCCGCGCAACAAATCATTCAGTATAACC
>DASPJQ010000168.1:0-1574 GCA_035628535.1 Flavobacteriales bacterium
GCTTTCGGCCTATGCTGAAAATAATGCCATCAACTTTGTACCTTTCAAATCCAAAATGATTTTAAATATTGGAATCGGTTATCCTTTTTAAGCATGAAACCCATTTTAATTGTTGATTGCGGAAGCTCCAAAGTGCCTGCCATTGAAAAAATGGTGCAGGAAACCGGTGCTGTTTTCATTACAAAAAAACTGGCTGAACTTGAACGTTTGCCCGATGTAAGAGGCGTTATCATCAGCGGTGCACCCGTTCTGTTAACAGTAACCAGTCCCTCATCTTTTCTTGAAAAAGCGAAATTACTTTTTACGAATGAAAAACTTCCTGTACTGGGAATTTGTTTTGGCCATCAACTTATGGGAATGCTGCACGGTGCGGCTATAAAACGTTGCCCTGAAGACCGTAGCTGGCAAACTATTTTTATTAAAGAAGCCTCTGCGGTTTTTCCGGTAAAGCATGCAGAAATAAAATTCATGGAAGATCATTGCGAGTGCATTGATGTGCCACATTCGTTTGAATGTCTGGCATCTTCGGCAATCTGTGAAAATGAAATGATGGCACACTTGGTCAATCCGTGGTATGGCGTTCAGTTTCACCCCGAAGTAAGCGAAAAAGCAGGTTATGATTTAATTGCTAACTTTATTGCGCTATGCGGAAAAAAACGTGAGGCATGAGATGTGTGACACGAAACTGGACCCTGATAGCTATCGGGATAACCACATAGACCAACTTTTTTAAACACCGCAACCAACAACAAACATTCAACTGCAAACTATAAAACAAACTAATACCACTGAAATACTGATACACTAATACACCACATAACTTGACCCTAAATTTCATATGGCTTTTCTTTATCGTAGCTGGTTTTTTAACCGCTCTGGTAAACGCTTTTATTTTGGGAGACACCACCGTTTTTCCAAACATGGTAAATGGCTTTTTTGAAATGGCCAAAAGCGGGTTTGATATTATGTTGGGTTTGGCGGGTGTTATTACGCTTTGGTGCGGGATCATGCGCATTGGTGAAAAAGGTGGCGCCATTCAGGTTATTTCAAAGCTTTTCAGCCCGGTTTTTTCAAAAATTTTTCCTGATATCCCTAAAGGCCATCCCGCTACCGGTTCAATGATGATGAACTTTTCGGCCAATTTTTTGGGACTTGATAATGCCGCTACGCCTCTGGGGCTAAAAGCCATGCGCGATTTGCAGGAACTCAACCCGAATAAGGAAACCATCTCGCGATCACAAATCATGTTTTTGTTATTAAATACTGCGGGGTTGACTCTCATTCCCATATCAATAATGACATTCAGGGCAAGCTATGCCGCAGATCATAACATAACCAATTTTGATGCTACCGATGTTTTTTTACCGGTGTTCATTACCACCTTCAGCGCAACAATTCTTACACTTATCATTGCCTGTATTGTTCAGCGCATCAATCTTTTTCAACCAGTGTTATTGCTCTTTATCCTTGGGCTTTCAGGTTTAATTGCAGGTGTATTGTTCATTACGCATAAAATGGAATCAGCTGAGATCACCTCTTTTTCCTATACTTTTTCAGGATTGCTCATTTTTGGC
>DASPJQ010000169.1:0-5410 GCA_035628535.1 Flavobacteriales bacterium
TACCTTTTACGAAGTTCAAACCACACCTCAAGTCACTTTTTTCGGAATGAAAATGATGAACACCGAATTGTATGCTTATATGGGCGCGCTCAGTTTTATCATTGTTTCGCTTCTGTCACCCGTACTTTCAGGTATTGCTGATTATTCCGGTAATAAAAAGCGGTTCCTTCAGTTTTTCTGTTACATGGGCGCTGCCGGTTGTGCCTGCCTTAGCATGTTCAGCGGAAACCATCTTGAGTTGAGTTTTCTTGCTTTTTTGGTAGCATCGGTCGGGTTTTGGGGAAGCCTGGTTTTTTATAATGCCTATTTACCTGAGATTGCTCCACCCGAAGAGACCGATGCAATAAGCGCGCGTGGGTTTGCCATGGGTTATTTCGGCAGCAGTTTACTGTTAATTCTTATCCTTGTTTTAGGCATGAATGGAATCATGCCGTTTAAGTACGCTTTTTTGCTTACGGCTTTGTGGTGGGTGGGCTTCAGCCAAATTACGTATGCCCGTTTACCCAACAATGTGTACAATAAAAAACCCCGGGGCAACAGGCTTACGCATGGTTTTAAGGAATTGGGAAAGGTATTTAAAATAATGCGCAGCCAACGAAAACTTAAAGTTTTTTTGATTTCGTTTTTTACCTACAGTATGGGTGTGCAAACTGTTATGTTTGTAGCTACGCTTTTTGCCAGCACCGAAATTGACAACATGCCTGACTCGGGATTAATCATCAGTATTTTGATCATTCAATACATTGCCATTGCCGGTTCTTTTTTATTCGCATTCCTTTCAAAAAAAATTGGCAATATAAAAGCGCTTTCTGTGGCCATATTTTTATGGATAGGCGTTTGTTGCGTGGCGTACATGATTCATACAACCACTGAATTTTACATTCTTGCAGCCATTGTGGGATTGGTTATGGGCGGCATACAATCCTTATCACGTTCAACATATTCAAAACTATTGCCCGAAACCGAAGACCATGCATCGTTTTTTAGCTTTTACGATGTTTCTGAAAAAGTGGGCATGGCCATTGGCACTTTGTCATACGGGTTCATTGTGGGACTAACAGGCGGCATGCGCGAAGCAATATTGGCCCTGATAGCATTTTTTGCGCTTGGGTTTATTGCATTGCTGTTTATGCCTAAGAATAGCATTGAGACGTGAGACAGAGGAAGGGACGTAAGCTAAATAAAATCCAGCATCGTAAAATTTTCACCCAGAATTTCTTTATCATTAGCACCCAGCCAATTTTTTAATACTGTTGCATACACGCTCCTGAAATCAACCGTATGTTTCAAATCGCCATCTTGTAAATCGGTCAAATCAGGGGCTGCATTCCTGACCCCGCTTTTTTTCAATTTATTACCAATAATGAACATGTTACCGGCCGTTCCATGGTCAGTGCCGTTGCTCGCATTTTGTTCAACCCTGCGTCCGAATTCTGAAAATACCATCACAAGTGTGTCATTTAGTTTATTGGTTTTTTCAAGGTCTTCTATAAAAGCGTTGATTCCTTCGCCCAATGTTTCAAGCAGTCTTTCATGTTTACCGGGCTGCCCCACATGCGTATCAAAACTCCCATGCGAAATATAATACACCCTGGTTTGCATGCCTGACTGAATAAAAGTGGCAATTGATTTTAACTGGCGACCAAATTCCCCTGCAGGATATGTATGATTATTGGTATAGAGTTTTGACGTTTCATAAATATATCCTGCCGATGATTCGGTTTCTGCAAGCGTTTTGTACAAATAACCCAGGTTGTTTTCGTCAAGCATGTTGTCAGGTTTGGCCAGTTCCCTGAAAAACGGTTCACGGGTGGCCTGGTAAAGGCGGTTCACTTCCTTTACCGAAAGGCCTTTCACCGTTTCGCCTTTCAATGCCAGTGACAGCGTGTCGTTTACTTCAATGGCCCCGTGTGGTTTACCGCAGCCATTACACGTTGAGTCAAGGTAACGGCCAATCCACCCCGTTGAAACATACTTGTTGCTGTCACTGGCTGTATGCCAAATGTCCATTGACCTGAAATGCGAGCGGTCCGGATTCGGATAACCCACAGCATTAATAATGGCAACATATCCCTTATCATATAATTTTTTAAATGCAGCAAGTGCCGGATTGAGTGCTTGTTCATCGGTTAATGATAAAACATCTTTGTGTTTGATGTGTATTCCGCTACGCAGTTTATAATATACATCGTTTGTGTATGGCACAACGGTATTTAAGGCATCATTGCCGCCTGAAAGCTGGACCACCACAAGGTTACGGTACCCTTCGGGTAATGTCTCATCACCCAGCTCAAATGCTTTGAGAAATTGCGGAACAAGCAAAGCGCCCGTTGCCAGCGATGTTTTGCGTATAAATTCCCTGCGGTTCATGATTATCCTAATTGATATTCGGGTAATGAAATAATTTTTACAATAAGTTCTTTCAACGAAGCGTTTTCTGCGAATAATTCCAGCTTTTGTTCAGCAATTCCTGCAGGTACAAAATAGGTTGCAAGCTCTTTTTTGTCAACTCCCTCGTATATTTTTTCTACAACTTCCCACTCAACCCTGGCACCGGTTTTTGCAGCAACTTTCTTTTGAATTTTTTCAGCGGTTGCATTTACGCCAGGCATTTCGTCATTATCGTGCGGGGCCTCAACCCCAATAATGCCATTGTTTACAAGTAATGAAGGTAATTTGAGCCTAAACATAAGGCTTGAACTATCAATCCAGTTTTTACCGCCCGGCCATCCTGCCACGTTTGGCGGATTGAACAATAATTGCCCGGTAATACGCTGTATGTACAAAAGGCTTTCAGGTTTTGACCAGCTTATGGGAAACGATTTGTTTAATCCCACCAATAATTCAACCGGTGATTTAATAATAGCGCTAAAATGTTTTTTTTCGTAAAAAAAGTCGGATAAAAACAGTTTTTCAATTAATTTGCCTGTATGGTAGTTGGTGCTGTAATAAAATTCAGCGTATTCATTCACTGTTTTTTCCGGAACAGCTTCACTTACAAAATGCCCAAACATTTTACGGCATAAGTACCGGGCGGTTTCTTTTTTTTCAAGAACAATATCAATAATGTCTTCGCCCGAAAAATTTCCCTGTTTCCCCATAAAAGATTTTATACCATCGTCATGTTGTTCGGCCCTGAAAACAAATTCGTAGGTATCGCGTTTAAAACCCCACCCCGTAAAGGCGCGTGCAGCTTCTTTAATGTCGGTTTCTGAATAGTTACCACGGCCAATGGTAAACAGTTCAAGCAATTCGCGTGCAAAGTTTTCATTGGGATGTTCTTTCCGGTTTACCTGGTTATTGAGAAAACTAAGCATGGCAGGTGTTTTGCTTACCGCAACCAATAATTCTTTAAATGGGGCAAAGGCCAAAGTGCGTGTAACATTATTAAGTTCAAGAAGGGCATGGGGGTTGTTGATGCGGCAGGCAAAATGGTTATGCCAGAAAAAGGTCATGCGTTCGCGCAGGGCTTCATTCCCGCTTATGAGTTTTTTTGTCCATTCCAACCGAAGTTCCTGTAATTTTCCCTGCAGTTTTTTACGGTCAATTTTTTTTGTGTCGCTTGTTAAGCCGGTAAAATCAACCGATAAAAGTGTATAGTTTTTACTTTGTTCAAAAAGTTGCTGCACCAATTGCTGGCGGTTGCTTTTAAGCGAACCCTGGAAACCGGCAAAGCTTACCGACATGGTTGCGCGTGAATACAGGTGTGAGATTTCGGCCGGAGTCATACCTGTTGGACTGGGCCAATAAGTAAAAGTTTAATATAAGATTTGAAATATTGAAAATAGATAGCGGTTGTACCGCCAACCGAACCCATTGATTCGGTAAGGTTTGCGCAACATCAATTGCTTTAATATTTCACCTCACGTTTTTTTCAAATAAGACCGAATTCTCTTAGATAGACACGTTAACCGGAAAAAAAAGAACAATAATTTTTCGCATGTAAGATTTTCATGTAAGGTTTTTTACGGTGTAAAATAGGTGTAATGCAGCCGAAAACGGATATCAACAACTAATTCTTATGTTAGCAGGTATTATATAAAACCGCGTTTTATAAGAATCATCAAAAATGCCCTACATCAAATAATAAGATCCTTGATAATTGTCAATTGAACACTGCTAACAGTATTCAAGTATAAACGGGTTTCCTCTGCGCTCGCGTCCAACGGTAGTTTCATTGCCGTGGCCACTGTAAATTATATAATCATCTGGCAATGTCAGGAACTTTTCTTTAATGCTTTGCATCAGTACTTCAAGGCTACCGCCAGGTAAATCGGTACGCCCAATACTGCCCTCAAATAAAACATCACCTCCAATAACAAATTTGTGTTTATGCGATATGAAGGCTACATGGCCCGGGGCGTGTCCGGGAACAAATATTATTTCCATCTCATCATCACCCAGTTTTATTTTTTGCCCCTCGGTTAAAAAAGCCCCAGGCATGGGCGATTCCTTATATCCTTTTATGCCCCAAAGCTCTGCAGCTGCGGGCATACGCTTAAGGGTGGGGATATCTTTTTCATGAAGTTCAAGGGGCACATTCCATATTGTGGAACAGTATAAATTGCCAAATACATGGTCAATATGGGCGTGGGTATTTAAAAGTCGCTTGACTGTCAGCTTATTGTCTTGTATAAAAGCGGTTAATTCGTCTTCTTCCTCCTTAAAAAAACAACCTGGATCAATGATGGCAGCCTCCTTGTTTTGAGCGTATACCAAATAAGTGTTCTCACTAAATGGATTAAATGTAAATTTTTGTACTGTTAACATAACCAAAATTAGGGTGCAAATATAATAAGCTTGCCGTTTTGTAGTTATATTTACTCAGACTGATGAGAAGTGCTTTTACCAAGATAACGGGTGTATTTGCCGGGCTTGTATTGACAGGAACAGCTTATGCGCAATTCTATAACGGATCATTCCAGGAATTTGGTCAAAACCGTATTCAATACAATGAAATAAAATGGCAGAGCCACGACTACGAACGCTTCAAGGTTTATTTCAACAGCGGCAGTGCCGATTTTGCACAGTATGTTGCCCGCAGCGCACAAAAAAACCTGATTGAGATCGAGAAAAAATTTGATGTGACCATTGAGGGAAAAATCGAGTTTTTATTATACAACACCCAATCGCATTTTAAACAAAGCAATATTGGCATTACCAACAATACGCAAAGCAATATTGGGGGTACCACCAAGTTTTACGGAGGTAAAGTTTTTGTTTATTATGAGGCTGACCATAACAAACTTGATCAGCAAATTCGCGCGGGTATTGCCGAAGTATTGTTTAACCAGCAAATGTACGGTGGCAGTTGGAAAGATGTGTTGAAGAACTCGACCCTTATGTCAATACCAACCTGGTTTTCTGAAGGGTTTATTTCGTATGTGGCAAATCCCTGGGATGCAGAAAT
>DASPJQ010000170.1:0-20117 GCA_035628535.1 Flavobacteriales bacterium
TTCAAATCCTGTATGGCGCTAATTTTCAAAATCTCGTTCACCAGTTTGTGGTTGTCAATCAAGTTGATCTTCATTGACTCAATGTTTGAAATAGCGGTGGTGGACAGTTTCTCGTTGAATTTGTTGGCAATAAACGATTTGAACTCTTCGTAACGCTTAATAAGGGCGTAGGCCGGGTTCGCAAACTGTGTTGAAATACTTTGCAATAAGCCGTCAATTGATTTTTCCTTGTCGTTCAGGCAGGCAATCTCCTCTTCCATGTACTTGATAAAATCGTCTTCGCTGGCCAGGTTGTTGCCCAGTTTCTCGCGCAGTTTATCAAATTGCTTATCCTTGTTGGCTTTCAAATCAAGCTTGTCCTTGCTAAACAATTTTATTTTACCGTAAATCTGTTCAATGCTTTCGCTCATGTCGCATTCCACAAACGGTATGTTGCTTTCCTGCAGTTCAAGGCGCCAATTCTTCAATTCGCGTATGCGTTCCTGCATCACACGGTTGGTATCAATCAAATCGTTAATAATGTTCGTTTTCTTTGCAATTTCATCCTCGGCCTTGCGTATCTGTACTTCAATGTCTTCTTTTTCGTCTTTAAGTTCCTGGATTTCCTCGCGTATCATCTGGATCTCTTTTTCCAGTTTGGGTTTGCTGTTCTGGTCTTCCAGTTTTTGTTTCACAAACACAATTTCGTTGTTAATGTCCTGCAGTTCCTCCAGCGATTTCTCGTAATTGTTGGCCACCTCGTGCAGTTTTTTAATGCGGTCCATTTCAGCTTTTTCCTCGGCCAGTTGGTTTTTAAGGTCCTCAACGGTTTCAAACTGGCGCGGTTCAATGCCCTTAATGTCAATTTCACCGTCAAAAATTTTAAGCGCATCGGCAATCTTGCTTACTTTTTTCTTTATTTTTTTATCACTTAAGGTCAATACCTGTTCTGACAGTACGGCACCCAGCATTTTGCGGGTTTTTTCATCGTCACTAATCTGATGCATCAGCAGGCTGTTATAGTTCTTGATTTTGGTCTCAAGCGCTTCAACCACTTCCTCCTGTTTGCGCAGGCGGTATTCCAGTTGTTTCAGTGAAATATTTTCGCTTTCCACTTTCGTGGTGTTGTATTCAATCTCCTTACGCTGTTTTTCTAAATTCTCCAGCTGCTGCATCAAAAAGTCGCGTGGTTCCAGTGACGATACCAGCCTGTACCGCTTTTCTTTTTCTTCCAAAAATGCGTTACGGTTCAGAATATCGCCTTCCTTGCGGCCTACCTTGCGGTCTAACTCTTGTTTTTGCGGGTACAATATTTCATTCAGCTCAACCTTGCGGTCGCCAATCTCCTTGCTTTGCAGCGTTAGTTTATTCTCAAGTGCAGGAATGGTTTCACTGTATGATTTGTCAAACGCATAATGCAATTCACCCAGTACTTTTGATTTGGCCCTGAACTGGTTTACAATTTCACGGAATTCGTAAAAATCGTTCTTCACCAGTTTTATGTTTTTGATCTCGTTGTTGATGCGCAACAAATCGTTAATGTCTTTTTTGTTTTTCTGGCTAAAGTTCAGCGTTTCGTTTTCACGGTTGTCGGCAATAATCAGGGCTTCCTTCAGGGTTTTGTTCGTAATCAGTTTCGTGTTGATGAGGTAACGGTAAATTTTGCTGAAGTTGTTGCTCAACCCATCGGCCTTCACGTTTTCTTCCAGCCAAACCACGCTGTCGTTTTGATTGCCGCGGGTGTACACGGCATTAAATACTTCCGTTTTATTTGCAAATTGATGTAAACTAAGGCCTGATTTGTCCAGGCGCATTTGCACCTCTTCCCACTTCAGCAATTTTTGTCCCTTGCCGTCCTGCACAAAATAATGGTCGTCTTCATAACCCGCTTCGTACCGGTAATATTCCAAATCACCATCGGTGTTGCGTTTTACAAGAATGCTGTATGTGCTCAGGCGTTTTTTGATTTCAAACACAATGTAGCTCTGGTTGTGGGTAGGAAAGTAGTGGTGCACCGTTTCCTTGTCACCGCGCCTGTTACCGCTAAAGCTCATTTTTGTTCCGTCAATAATAAACAAAAAGTTCAGCGTATAAATCAAGGTTGACTTTCCAACGTTGTTGGGTCCAACCAGCTGTAAGCTGTCACAGTTGTCAAGGCGTATTTCGGCTTTACCGTATACCTTGCTGTTAAGGATCATGATGCGACTCAGCATAAATTTCTAAGAGTTAAATTGTGGTATACAACAATACGGTAAAATGAAATTGTTTTCAGGCCATGGCCTTCATAGTTTTCAAGGGTTTGGTGTGTGTTGACTATCTTTTAAAATATTGTTAATCAAACAGGTAAAAAGCTGTTAACGGGGTAAATGTCAATAATGAGTGCTGTGGTCCAGTTATTCGTTAATTGTTATTGGTTAATGGGGGTGTGGTTTTAAAAACCATTCTTCGTTCTCCTTTATTCGTTGTTCATAGGTGCAGCGTGAATTAGAAAACATATCAGGAGGGTGTTTTTTAAAAAATACTTACACACTTAACTGCACCACGCATGCTCCCTTATAACTGATAGCATTGTTGGTGAGTGTTTCGAAATATTTAATCCTCAACACGAACAATAGGAGCAGTTAAAAGAATATCGGGAAATTGTAAAAAATACCGGGAATAAAAAATGGACCGTTTACAAACTTTGAATAAATACACCACTTGCAGCCCAACGCAAAAGATTCAGCGATTATCATCCGACCCATATCATTTTTTCTTTTATATTTGGGCAAGTAATCCAACCAATAAACCATTTCAACCATGAAACCAATCACGCATGTTTTTTTTACGGCCTTGTTTGTACTTGGCGGAATAAAGCAGGCAACAGCCTTTAAAGGTGACCTTAGTTCGGTAGCCAAACGCCCGGGCACCAATGAACTGTTTGTAGCGGGTGAGTTCAAAACCTTGTTTGTTATCAACACCAAAAACGGCTTAACCAAACGTACCCTTGCGTTGCCTGACGGTGCCCAAAAAATTGAATTTACCGAAGACGGGAATATTTTGCTGGCGGCCGGTGGGGGAAGCGTCAAATTTCTTAATCCCGTTGATGGAACGGTTATCACCAGCATTAGGGGATCGAATTTCTTTCTGTTTGAGCGCAGCAAATACCTGGTTGACGTAGGATGGTCGGGCAAAGAAGTAAAGATGTATTCTACAGCTGATGGATCAAGGTTATTCAGCATTGCATGCGAATTCGAGGTTTCATTCGCCAGCATTTCAAAGGACCAGAAAAAATTATATGTTTTCGGAAAAAGCGAAACCATGAACGAAGAAGCTTCATTGTTGACAGCAAAAATTCAACCAGCCAGTGAATATAACTTGTACAATGAAACGTACATTGACCAACAGGCCGATGGTAAGGGCGTAAAATACTGCGAGGTTGATATTGAAACACAAAAAGTTTCAACGCCTGTCCAATTGGCCTGGTCACCTGAAGCCGGTTCCTATTCGAATACCGAAAGTGTTTACAAAGGGAATCTTTACCTGCTTGGCTGGAAAACATTTTTTAAAATTGATGCCACCGGGAAAGTAACACCCATTGAAACAAGTAAAGCCTGCTACGCTTACGCAGCCGGGTCAACTTCCAATGGCCGTTATATCATTGTTTCCGATACAAAAGGAGGATATATTTATGATGCCGAAAACGGGAACGTAAATACATTTAATCTCAAAACAGGTGATGATATGGTTTACACGGCCGATGTAAGCACACTGGGCGATACGGTTTATGTTCTTGGAAAAGATTATACCATAGCAGTTATGAATACAAGGGGTACGGTGCTGAAAAACATTAAAATTGAACGTGCTACCGGAAGCATAGAATTCGGTTTGTTTTACATCAACGGGTTCAACAAAAAGGAAGACCGCGATAAAGAAGCGGCCATCATCAATAACGGTCTGAAAAAAATAGCGCAGCCTGAAATTGACCTTGAACAGTACATTGGTAAAAGCGATGTGCTTATTGCAAAATTCGCCAGTGAAGGCAAGGCAAAAGCGTTTTTGGATGAATTAAACAATAACGGCTTGCAGTACCTGGTAAAAATAACCCCGGTTGATAAGTAACCGGAATTTTGATGTTTATTCAGCCTAAGCAGGGTGAACGCAAAATACCTGCCAGGCCCTTGGCAGGTATTTTTATCAGGCGTTCATTGGTTCATCGCGTAATTCCCTACATTTGTTATTGATGATGTCCGCCCCTTATTGCATAACATTTTCCCTTCTTATCACGTTGCTGTTAGTGCTCGCCACCATTTTCAAACGAAGCGGTGATGGAAAAACAGCCGAACGCCTTGTTTTTGGTGTTTCAATGTTTGCAGGTGTTTCTGTTCACGAATTGATCAATTGGAGGGAATGGTATTACAGATCGGGCCTTACAATGACTGTAGTTCTTGTGGTCATGTTCGTATTGATGTATTTGCTTCGGTTTGTCAAAGAAAAAAATAGTTAGGTGCAATACGAAAACCACATTAAAGAACTTGTTGCCTGGTTTGAACAAAACCAATACGAGCCCTGGCAGGTTGATCATACGCATCCGACCCCGCAGGAATTTGTGCGCATTATCAAAAATGAATTCGCCAAATACATTTCAGCTGATTTTATTGACAACCGTTTTGCGCTCCCACCCGGTTTTGCCGAATACATTCAAATTATGCCGGCAACATATTTATACAACAAAGGCTGGATCAAATTTTTTGACGCAAAAAACATACTTGAATGCAGTGACTACTATTTAAGCAGCTATGTTGAAGACACCATGGTTTTTTTAGAAGAGGATAACGATTTTAAAGGCGGTATATTCTGGGTTCCGTTTGGTGAATGGAGCGATAAACATACCTATTATATATGTTGTGATAAGGCCTCGCCCGATTTTGGAATGGTGGTTGATGCGCATGATAATAATCCGGGTTGTAATAAGGATTTTGTGAACAGTGATTATAACTGGAACAGTTTTATGACATTTATTGAGGCCAGGGATTTTGGGTAACCCTTATGCAATCAGTTACCCTTTAACAACGCTTTGTATGCAGCGCCAACAGGCAGGGTTATTCCTTTCAGTTTGATTTTTTCTTTTTCCCATGAAAGCACACAGTTCCAGTTTATCAGGTATGATTTATGGATACGCCTGAAATCCTGTTCGGGCAACATGCGTTGGATTGATTTCAGGTTCATGCGCGTGAGCACGGGCTTATCCTGCCCCTGTATAAATATTTTCACGTAATCTTTCATGCCTTCAATGTAAATAATGTCGCTGGTTTGGATTTTAATGACGCGGTGGCTTGCGTTGATGTAAATACAATTTTGATTAGTGGGCATTGTCTTCCATTGGTACAGGTTGAGTGCTTTATGGCAAGCCACCAGTAACCGGTCATAATCCAGGGGTTTTAATAAATAATCAACGGCTGACACGTTGAACCCTTCCAGTGCGTATTCTTCAAAAGCTGTCGTAAAAATAACCATTGTGCCTTCCTGCAATTGTTTCGCAATATCAAGTCCTGTAATGCCGGGCATTTGAATATCCAGAAAAGCAAGGTCTATTTTTTCCCGCTTCAGGAGTTTTGCAGCTTCGCGGGCCGATGGGCAGGCGTGCTTCACGTCAATGAACTCAACTTTTTTAAGCATGTTTTTAATAAGCTCCAGGGCCAGGGGCTCATCGTCAACAGTAAGGCAACATAGTTTTTTACTCACAGGCGTATCGTTTATAATTCTACAATCAGTTTGACCTTGAACAGTCCATCCGTTTCGGCAATGTCCAGTTGGTGTGTTTTTGGATAAAGTGTTGCAAGCCGCTTTTGTATATTGGCAATGCCAATACCCGATTCGGTCAGGTTTTTTTTGAACGGTGTGCGGGGTTGGCCGTTTCCAGCAAAAGTTTTCCGTTGTGCAATTCAATTTTAATCTGGATGAAATCGGTAGGGTTGTCCGACCGGGCATGTTTAAAGGCGTTTTCAATAAACCCGATGAGTAAAAGCGGCTCAATCAAGGCACCGGTATTGTCGGCCATACAGGTATAGGTCAGGCTGAAACCGGCAGGTACACGCAGGCGTTGCAGTTCAATGTAATTGCCAATATATTCCAGTTCCTTTTCCAGCGTTATTTTTTCTTTGGTAGCAGTGTTTAACATGTACCGCATAATGGTTGACAGGCGTACAATGGCTTTTTGCGCTGCGTCAGGGTTGATGTGTATAAGTGAATTAATGTTGTTGAGCGTATTGAACAAAAAATGCGGGTTGATTTGTGAACGTAAAAAAGCCAGTTCAACGGTCATTTTTTCATGTTCAAGCATTTTTTTTCTTCTCGTTTCGTGAATAAAATCGGTGAGCATGCGCAGGCTTGTGCTTATGGCGTACAATTGAATTAATGCTATAAACGATTTGAACGAGATGCGTTCGTCCTGCATGGGCATTATGCTGTATTCAATTACG
Source organism: Flavobacteriales bacterium (assembly GCA_035628535.1). Lineage (GTDB taxonomy): Bacteria > Bacteroidota > Bacteroidia > Flavobacteriales_D > UBA2798 > DASPJQ01. Next base: position 6,441 of record DASPJQ010000170.1, read on the forward strand.
TTTTGTACAATGAAGGTTAGCGCAAACAGGACCACCACAGCCACAAAGTATTTACGCAGCCGCGAACGTTTAAGCACTACCGGGATGAGGTAAAAATAATTGATGTAAAAAAAAGCGATCAATACCAAATGCCGTAGTATAAAGTCGGTGAGCCGCCCGGGATGTTGCAGGAACGCGTGGGGATGCGTGTACAACGGTACGCCAATAAAGAAAACCCAGCCGGTGAGCTGAATGGTAAAATTGGTAATGCCGGTAAGGGTAAAGGCTGTCTTCACAAAACCAAAGTAGGGAATTATGCTATAAACCGGTAAAAAAATATAGTTTATGATCGATTTTGTATATTAACAAAGCTGTGGAAATAAAAATAGAAGTACTTTTACCAAAAAATATTCCCGATGGCCGATCCGCAAAAATCACACGATAAATTCATCCAGGACATTGTGCGCTTTAAAAAAGTATGGGGGCTCAAGCTTGATGAAAACTGGGCCGTTTCAAAAAGTGCCGAGTTTGAAGATGCAGAAGTATTGCTTTTCTGGTCTGACAAGGCCCTTGCCGAAGCATGCGCCACCGATGATTGGCATGATTATAAACCCGAAAGTATGGAAACCCCTGAATTCCTGGAAAACTGGTTGCCGGGTATGTATGAAGAAGGCATTGCTGCGGGCGCTAACTGGAATACCGATCTTGAGGGGATTGAATCGCATCCCATTTCGCTGGCCCTTGAAATCATCAATGAAATACGGGAACAAAACATTAAGTATACGCCAAAAGGATACGACAGCCTGAGCGAATTTGAGGCGGAATTGATTGAAATGGGCGAAGACCTTTAAAGGTTTGATTTAAATTGCATACGTTTGTCCTATGGCTTTTGGGAAATACATATGTGCGTTTATACTTGGCCTGGTTTTTTATTTCCCGTCTTTTTCCCAGACCGGCACAATTGATTCGCTTGCCGGTCTTCTTAAAAAAACAAAGGAAGACACCGGCAAAGTAAACCTGCTCACAAACCTGGCCTGGGAATTGTCTTATACCAACCCCGACAGTGCCATTTATCTCGGAAAAAAATCGTTGGATCTTGCACGTAAACTCAACTGGAAAAAAGGCGAGGCACATGCCCTTTATAAAATCGGTTCATTTTATCACGACAAAAGTGAAACGGGCATAGCGTTGGATTATTACAATAAAGCCCTGGCTTTGTACACCAAATTAAAAGACGAACGGGGAAAAGGTTATGTATTTGGGAATATGGGTAACGTTTACCTTGACCTGGGAAACCATCCACGGGCCATTGATTTTTTACTCAAGGCTCTTGCCATTGACGAAAAATTGGGGAATGAAAGCGACATGGCCTCTGATTATGGTAACCTGGGTAATGTTTACATTGACCAGCGAAATTTCAAAAAGGCGATTTATTATTACTCAAAAGCGCTTGCCATCAATAAAAAATCAGGAGGCAAAAGGCATATGGCTTACAATCTGGTAAACGTGGGTGTTGCTTACCAAAGCATACGCGTATATAAAACAGCATTGGACCATTACCGGCAGGCATATGAAGCAAGCCGCACTTTGCATGACAATTATCTTGCCGCTGTATGCCTTGGCAACATGGGCAATATTTATGCCCTTACCGGGCAAACTGATACGGCCCTGGCTTATTTTTTCAGGGCAGTGGTTATAAATGCAAGGGTTGGAAACAAACATGGCCTTGCAGTACAGTACGGCAACATTGGGGAAATGTTAACCACCAAAAAAAAATATGACCTTGCCCTGAAATACCTTGATACATCAATGAACATTGCAAGAGAAATCGGGCACATTGAAAGCATTGCCAACAATTATATGCGGCTGACGGTGCTTGACAGTTCGCGCGGGAATTTTCGCGGTGCATTTGAAAACCATAAGTTGTACATGGTTTATAAGGACAGTATGTACAGCCAGGAAACCGCCCGTAAGCAAACACAGGTTGAAATGCAGGATGATTTTGCGCGCAAGGAGGCGTTGGCAGAAGCCAAACGTGAAAAAGACAAAGCCCTTGCCAATGCTGAAAAAAAACGCCAGTTTATTGTTTTACTCCTTGTGTCAGGGTTGTTGGTTATTGTGGTTGGTTTTGGTTTGTTTGCATGGCGAAACCTGCGCATCACCAAAAAGCAGAAACTACTCATTGAATCGCAAAAAACCGAAGTGGAATCACAAAAAGTGATGCTTGAGGTGAAACAAAGCGAAATTATTGATAGTATGAACTACGCCAGCCGCATACAGCAATCTTTGCTTCCCAGTGGTTCTTATATTCAAAGCATTCTGAAAAAGTTAAGAAACGAAAGCAAGGGCTAGAACTAATCCGGTTTTAAAAAAATCAAGCACTTTTAAAAAATCAAGAAACATTTTTCTATTTGCAAACTACCCATTAGTTGACTTTTATACATTATTGTCCTGTACTATTGGTAAAACCCAGGCCGGGTTAATTGAAACAGATGAGGTGATATGATTTATTCGTGTAACAATCGGTTATACGGTGTAACAATCGGCATTATTTTTTCTTCAGCACAATTTTTTTATCATGAATAAACAACCTAAAGCTTGCCGTTCGTCTTAAAAAAAGCTCCCGGTACTATCGAAAAAAAATCAGCCATGAATTAAACAATTTCGTGAAACGGTTGTATATGCACACAAAATTAAACCAACGCATTCACCGCAATTTTTAGGCATTATTTATGTAAAATTTTATCAATTTATTCTTGTAATAATCAGATTATTAAAAGAATAAAAAATTTTAAACAAGTAAGAAATAACTTAACTTAAATAGGACCTTATTAAATAAAAAAATAAATTCAGTGTCAGTTATTCAATACCTGTAAAAGAGTGTTATGAAAAGATTAATAATTATAATGGTCTGCCTGTTTGCATTGGATGCTTACAGCCAGCCTTTTGGTTTATGAACCATGGTGGTGCGGGAAATGATGAGGCGCTTGACATTACAAACGACCTTGCAGGTAACCACATTGTGACCGGCTATTTCACACAATCGGTTGCGTTTGGTTCAACAACATTGACAACGGCCAGCATACCCGGTAATAACCCTTGGGCCTGATACCGTTCTTTGCAATGAAACGGAATTAAATTATAGTTTTAGCGGTGATGCCAGTTACCTGTGGAGTGATGGAAGTACGTACACAACCTATACAATAAATTCCGCTGGATGGACCTGGGTTACAGCCACACTTGGAATTTGTAGTGTAACGGATAGCATATGGGTAGAATTTGAAGAATGCAATACTTTTTTTCCAAATGCATTTACGCCTGACGGGGATGGAATAAACGATGAGTTTAAATTGTTTGGTGACGGTGTAATCAATGTGAATTTGAAAATCTTTGATCGTTGGGGTCATGTTGTATTTGAAACCACCAAACCTGATGGCGCCTGGGATGGAACGGGTAATAATGGTCAACCGGCAGGAAGCGGTGTATATGTTTACAGGGCCCTGATCGAACAAGTGAATGGGTATAAACAAGAGGAGGGTTGGGTAATGCTGACCAGGTAATCGGAAATACAAAAACACTTGTTCCATGTTATGGATGCTATTTCAGTAATTTTTATTTTCCTGATGCTTTAACCGGTTTTGCAACAATATTCAGGAAGCTTGTTTAAAACTACCGATGCCAGGGAGCACGTTGAGTATGCTCTCTTTAACTAATTTTGTTGATGTTTATTTCTTTACGTCAATAGTGGGGCTATGCAGTAGGGAGTGATCAGAATATTTATAAAACATTGGATGGAGGAAATACCTGGACGATGCAATTTAACTCGTACAATGTATTGGATTTTACGGTGGAAACATGACCCCGGCCGGGTTTTTTGCTTTCGGGCATGACGGGTATATTACCAATGGGTCGGAAAATGGTGTTGCGGATGTCCAGGCACACGGAAACGAAGCGGGATGTTTTATTTAAAAACCCGGATATGCGGGCGAGTTGACGTTTTTTCAACGGATGGCAAAAAACTGCACGCGCAGGAGTTGCAAGGTAAAGCAATCCATTTAAGTTATTTTGGTCCCGGTATATACACTGCAACCGTTGCAATGGAAGATAAATGCATTTCGCAAAAAATAATTTTAGCGAAATGTATTTTTATAAGCTTAATCTTTGATCATCAATACAGTCATTAACTAAAATATTGTAGGGGATAACACTACCAAGCCATATTTGATTAAATTAGCCGCTGCATTTAGTTTGTATGGTCGCGGTAAAAAACATCCTGGTTTGTATATTGGCATGTGTCAGTATAAACCTGCATGCACAAAACATAGACAGTCTTTTAAAAGTACTTCCCAATACCAAGGACACCGCTCGTGTACAAACGCTTTTGGCCATTTCGTTGCACTACAATAACAAAGACAACGGCAAGGCCCTGGAATATTCATTGCGCGCTTTGGAATCGGCCAAAGCCAGCGGCAATCAAAAATTCATTGCCCAGGCCAACGTATTGGTCGGAAACAATTACAACAGCATGGGCGATTATTCCAATGCTATTTCTTACCTTATTAAAGGTTTTGGTATTTATGAACGCAACAAAATGCACAAAGGCGCATCGCGTGCGGCCAATGCCATTGGTAACATGTACCTGGGGCAGGGCAACAATAAAAAAGCAAAAGAGTACTATTCCATTGTTGTACATTATGCCAATCTATTGAAAGATCCCTATGCGCGCAGCCTGGGTTATATGGGATACAGCAACGCCTATATGCAAATGGGTGACCTTAAAAATGCGCTTACGTACAGTGACAAGTGCGCTGCAGGGTTTAAGGAATCCAATCACGAATTTGAATACCTGGCTTCGGTCATTAACAAAGCCGGCATCCTTAACGAATTAAAACGGCATGATGAAGCCTTGAAAACATTCATGGCATGCCTGCCCGATGTTGAGAAGATGGGTGATAAATATTTTCTGTCAACCAACTACCTGGGCATTGGCTCCACGCTTATAAGCTTGAATAAAGGGAAGGAAGCGCTGGCATACCTGCATAAAGCCAAAGAAGTTAACCGTTCATTAAACGCACCGCACGATCTGAAATTAATTTTTAAAAGCATGTCGGCAGCGCACAGTTCATTGAACCGTTCTGACAGCGCCTATTATTTTTTAAATAAATACGTGGCCTTGAACGATTCGTTGTTCAAGATTGAGAACCAACAACAGATCAACGAACTTGAGGTAAAATACCAGACCCAGAAAAAAGACGCTGCTATAAAGGACCAGCTTTCTCAAATAAAGTTGCGCGATGCAAAGGAGGCAAAGAACGCGTTGTTCAGGAACGGTCTTATTATTGTATTGGTATTAACAGTGGGTTTCCTTGTATTCGTTTACCGGAGCAATATTCAGAAGAAAAAAGCCTATAAGGAAGTATCCTCCCAGAAATCCATTATTGAACAAAAGAACACCGAAATACTGGACAGCATTGAATACGCTAGACGCATCCAGCGTACGCTGCTGGCTTCTGACGCGTTTTTAAAAAAACAACTGAATGACCATTTCATCCTGTATAAACCAAAAGATATTGTAAGCGGTGATTTTTATTGGGCCAGCGAGGTGGTTGATGAAAAAGGCCAAAAAAATTTCATGATTTGCACGGCCGATTGTACCGGGCATGGCGTGCCCGGTGCCTTCATGAGTTTATTGTGCATTTCGTTCCTGAACGAAATTACGCGCAATAGTAATGTAATTCGTCCCAATGAAGTGTTCACACGCCTTAAACGTGAGATTGTTTTATCGCTTAATCCCGATGGGGCCGTTCATACGCGTGACGGGATGGATGCCGTGCTTTGCCGGTTTGATTTCAACAACCTGCAATTGGAAATGGCCTGTGCCAATAACCCGGTCCTGATTGTGCGCAATCATGAAGTCATAGAAATCAAGCCCGATAAAAACCCGATTGGTAAAAATGAGCAAACGGGTTATGATTATACATTGCATAAAATTCCCCTGCAAAAAGGTGACCAAGTGTATACCTTTACCGATGGGTATGCCGACCAGTTTGGCGGTGAGTCGGAGAAAAAATTCAAGTACAAACAATTCAAGGAAATGATTTTTGCCAACCGCTTTTTATCCATGAATGAACAAAAGGCAAAATTTGAATCGGTCATTGAAAAATGGAAAGGAAATTTGGAACAGCTGGATGATATTTTAGTGATTGGGATTAAGGTGTAGTTATTGGTTAATTGTTATTTAGCGACAGGCAGGAGCTGTTTTATTCCGTGCGCAACACAACAAAAACGCAGTTGTTCGGATCCCTTTACCTCAAACCGATTCTTTCCTTCGCAAAATATATTTCCTAAAATGCGGCCATAAAAAATACGTGGCTACCGGAACAGGAGCAGCGCCAAAGGCGCCAATGAAACCAATGAGCAAATGATAATTTATTTCAAGGTCCGAAAAAATTTCAATGCTTATGCGAATGCTTAGCAGGTAGCCCCCAACAAAAAAACATTGCGTAAGGAAAGAAAGTACTGCCACCTTTACGGAGTGGCAAAGAAAACCCAGAATGGAAGAAGTGGCCAGCATAAAATACACTGTACACATGGCCAGCCAAAACAGGATGGATATTAAAATGAGCAGGTTGAACAAAAGGTCAACAAAAATAAAAGGTAAAAGGAAAGGCAGGAGAAGAAAGGGCCCTGTATCCTTATCGGAAAACGTTCCTGTACCAGGGGACGTTTCGGTTTGGGATGTACTTTCTTCTGTAAAAAAACCTTTGTACTCTTTTGCTTCTTTAAAAACGGGATCAAGTTCCACAACTTTGATGCAATACAACATACCTGTGAGAACAAGCATGCATGCGCTTATGGCAAACACACGGTTCAAACGGTATTTGATGCCATACCAGGTAAACAAAATATAGAAAAGCAATGCTGCTACGTAAAGAAAAATCATGGTTAAAAATATAAACCAATGCGGTTACTTGCGGATGGAAGCAGTTAAAGAATGTAAAACGTGAAAATTATTTATCTGCAGGAATAATCCCTTCGTGTTTTTGTGAGCCATTTATATTGTGAAAAATACGTTGGACCCGTTGCGTCTTGTTCACTTTTACAACGGTTTCGTACTGCCTGCATACAGTCCCGTATGCATAGTCATTCAAACAGGTGCATTAAAAGCCAACGTATTCCTCCGGGTCAACAGCCATACCATTGTCCCATATTTCAAAATGTACGTGGTTTCCGTTTGATTGCTCACCGGTGTTTCCGCTCAGCGCAATGATTTCGCCAGCGCGCACATGTTGGCCTGTTGATGCGAATAAATACGAATTGTGTTTGTAAAGCGTAACAATGTCGCTGCTATGCTGGAGATGGATTTCATAACCGCCTTCAGTGGTGTACCCGGCAAAAACAACGGTGCCGTCAAGCGTAGCTTTTACAGGTTCGTCCCTGGCCGTACTGATGTCAACCCCGTTGTGGTTTTTTTTAGGGTTGAATGATTGGGAAATCACCCCGTTTGCCGGTATGTAAAAATAAGTAGGCCCGCCTGAATTAGCATCCTCGGCAGGGTCGCGCACGGCTGCATACCTGCGCTCTTTGTTTTCCACCTTTTTGCGGAAAGCTTTTTCTTCTTTGCCGGCCTTTTTTAATTCGGCTGGATTTAGGGGCATAACCAATGAATCGGCCGCCCTTGAACTGTCAGGTATTACACCCCCGTTTATAATGGTTTTTACGCGTTCAATGTAAAACGCTTGCTCATTTAATTTGGCTTCCAGCGCATCAAGTTTTACCTTGTTTTCAATAACTGATTGGCGTTCGGTTCCGTCAGGATAACCCGGTATATACTCACGCAACGGGGTCCAGGCAATAATAAAAGTAGTTACCAAAACAATTACAATGGCGCCAAGCCCAAAAAACAGGATAAAGAATAAAGGAGACAAACGCACCGACCATTTTTCGTCAAACGTGGCATCGTCAACCACCACGAAACGGTAACGTATGCGAAGCCTGCTGAGCCACCTGCGAAAACGGCTTTTTCCTTTGGTTTTATTCTCCATGAGGGAGCCCAAAAGTACTTTAATTCTTTTATAAGCCCCAATGAAACACCTTGTTTGACCGTGTTAAAAATGGTAAAAAAAACAGTTTTTTGTTGTTAAACCACTCTCGTAAAAGAAATAAAGGGCAGCCATTGCGCAAACATAAGATACTGAAAAACAATACAGTACAAATCCACAAGTGTTTTCCTTTCCAATGATACACCTTGTTTTTCCCTTGGGAATGCGTATTTTTACGGTATAAGAAAATAAATTCGTTTTTTTGGAGTTTATTAAAAGCTTGAAATCATTGGTAAATATACGGTTCGGAAGTTTTTGCGCGCTTGTTTTCCTCCTGGGAACCTTTTCGTGTTCAACTGAAAAAAACAAATTTTTTAATCGCAGTTTTCACAACACTACTGCCAAGTACAACGGCTATTTCAACGCCAACGAGGTGATCAGGGAGGCCCTGATTGATTTCCACATGCAGAACAAAGACGATTATACCAAAATACTTCCTGTTTTTATTATTCCTGACGATGGTAAATCAAAATCACTTTACGCACCCATGGACAAGGCCATTGGGAAAACCGGTGTGGTGATTAAAAAACATTCAATGCCCAATCCTGAAAAGCACCCCAACAAAAAAGAAGAATGGTGCAAATGGATTGACAACAACTGGATGGTAATGGGCATTGGCTATTTTTATAAACGTGATTTCCCGGAAGCGCGCACACGTTTTGAGTATGTGTTCAAGCAATACCAGGCTGAGCCTATTAAATACGAAGCCTGGCTTTGGGAAGCCAAAACCTTTTTGGAATTGGGTGATTTTGTAAATGCACAATCGTACCTTGACAAATTACAGGAAAAATTCGAAGAACAAACCGATAAACAGAAAATAGCGGCAAAAAAGGCAAAGGAAGCGAAAGCAAAAAAATCAAAAAGCAAAAGCAAGGGCAAAAAAAATGCACAGCCTAACCTGAATCCCGACATGGATCCCAAAATGTATGACGATATACAGCAAACATGGGTTGATTTTTATCTGCGAAAAAAAGAATGGACCAAGGCCGAAGAACATTTGAAAAAAGCCATTGCCATTACCAAAAGCAAGAAACAAAAAGCGCGCCTTTATTTTATTCTCGGTCAGATTTGCCAGCAAAAAGGCGATCGTTCGGCTGCTAACCTGATGTATTACAGGGTTGATAAATTAAACCCCGAATACGAGATGGAATTTTATTCGCGCATATTCAGGGCCCTCAATTATGAAGGCGGCAGCAGTTCGGCACTTAAAAGGCAATTGCTGAAAATGGCCAGGGACGATAAGAACAAAGATTACCTTGACCAGATTTATTATGCGCTTGCAGAAATTGAGTTCAAAGAAAACGATGACCCTGATGCTATCGGTTACCTGAAAAAATCGGTCTATTACAGCACCAACAATAACCGGCAAAAAGGGCTTTCGTACAAACGCATGGGTGACTACTATTACGAGCACAAGAAATTCATCAATGCAAAAATGTATTATGATAGTACCATGGCCAACCTTCCGCAGGAATACGAGGGTTATACCAAGGTAAAAGAAAAATCGGAAAGCCTCAAAGACCTTGTGACCAACCTGCTGGTGATCCAAAACGAAGACAGTTTGCAGCGCATGCGAAACATGCCATTGGCCGACCTTGAAAAATACGTTGAAAAAGTAATACTGGCCGAAGATGCCGAAAAAGAACGCAAGCGTCAGGCCGAAGAGAATGCGGCAGCAAAAGACCCGCAGAACACGATAGCCACAACGGGCGGCAACGGTTGGTATTTTTACAACCCCACCATTATGGCGCAAGGATTTTCGGCCTTTAAAAAAGCATGGGGTCCGCGCAAACTTGAAGACAACTGGCGCAGGAGCGATAAATCAAGTTCCGGTGAATTTTCAGAGGACACCACCAACAGCTCAACGGTTCCTGAGTCAGCCGACTTACGCAAACGCATTGATGACCGTATTGCAAAGCTATCGCGTTCTGAAAGGGACCTTGACGCTGCAAAAGGCAGGCTCATTGAAGCGCTTTACAATGCCGGCAGCATATACAATGAGCGTTTGCGCGAGGAAAAACTGGCCGTGGAATGTTTTAACCGTTTGATCAGGGACTACGAGGAAAGCAAAAACGGCTTACCGGCCCATTTCCAGCTTTACGTAATCAACAAAGAAGACCAAACAGGTCCGCACGCCACGTGGATACTGGCCAAACACCCCGAAAGTGAGTATGCAAAAATCATCAAAAACCCGAATTATAAAAAGGATGAAGCGCTTGCCCGTGAAAACGATTTGAAAAAATACGAAGAAACATTCTACAGTTATAAGCGCAAGGATTACGAAAATGTGCTGGTGGCCTGCAACGATGTGATAAGCAAAGACCCAAAAAACAGCATGCTTCCGAAGTATTATTACCTGCGTGCAATGACCTATGGTGAAATGCAAAAAATGCCCGAGTTTGAATCGGCATTGAGCGAAACAGCCAGCAAGTACCCCAAAGAGGAAGTGGGTATTGCAGCGGCCGAGTGGCTCAACCGCGTGCGCAACAAAGTCAGCCTTGAAAACGCGGCAATGGGTAGGTCAACGTATATTTTTGAAGATGATGTCGAACACTTTTTTGTGCTGGTGTTTACCGGTAAAATGGGAAGCGTAAACGATGCCAAGGCCAAAATTTCAAATTTCAATTCATCGGATTTTGGTATGGATAATTTGAAAATCACCAATACGTTTTTGAATACCGATGACCAGATAATACTGGTAAAAGGGTTTGCCAATTCAAAAAAAGCCATGGATTATTATGATGCCTTCAGGCAAACCGACATGGTAAAAGGACTTAACGACAAGGCCGACTTTTTTGTGATAACGAATAAAAATTACGCCAGCTTTTATGTAGAGAAAGTGGTGGCTGATTACGTAAAGTTTTTCCAGGAAAACTACCTTAAGTGACCATGCCGGGATTTTGTTCAGGCGAATAGCCAGCTGGGCAAAAACGATAAAGGTGATGTAACCGCCCGATTTGTGACTGAAAATCGTTGATTTTTTCCTTTTCCGTTGAAATTTCCCGTTTTGCTTTGGTCTAATGCCATAGATTGGTATATTTGCAGTAAACACATTGCCCATGCGCAACCTGCTGGTCTGCATACTTGCCTTTTTTTACGTTTGCAACGCAAGCGCGCAGGTTAAGTGGAAGCATAAACCTTTCAGCGAAAAATGCTTTGTTGAAAACAAAGGCCAGGTAAATCCAACTGTCATCATAAAAGAACCCGTACTGTTTACAGCACAGGTTGATGGCAACAACTATTATTTCACCCAGCATTATTTTTATATTGCGCAACCGGTTAAATCAAAAACACCAAGGGCCGAGATCAAAAAATACCTCCAGAGCTTTAACCGTTTTATACAGGAAGAGGAAAACGAAGAAGTGTATGAAAAACTGGAATACACATTCAAGGAAGAATTCCTGGAGTTTGGATGGAAAAATACTTCACCTTACTGCAAAGTATGGCCCGGGAAAAAAGTAAACCATTATTATTCGTATGGCGGACCCGCGCTCAAAAACGGGAAGCAAACCATACTGGCCAACGCGTTCGAAACGTTGCGCTACAACAACCTTTATGATGGCATTGACCTGGTATTTGAATTCCCTGCCGATTCAACCGGCATTAAATACCATTTTGAAGTGCAACAAAGCGCCAATGTAAACGATATTGTGCTGGTTTTACCCGAAGCCGCAAAACCAACAATGGTAGCAGGCAATGTAGAAATGAAAGCTTCTTTTGGTAAAATTACGGATCATGCACCCGTTTCGTTTTGCCATGGCACACATGCACCGGTTAAATCGACATGCCAGCTGCGGGGCAATGAATTGTCGTTTAAACTGGATGAAACGGCACGAAACGGGTTGGTAATTATTGACCCCTGGGTTGCAGTGCCAAGTTTTAGCAGCAGTTCCAAGGCTTTTGACGTGGATTATGACAGCAATGGATTTACCTATGCGCATGGCGGTGCATCCCCCTTCCAGATACAGAAATTTGATCCAACCGGTGCACTGGTATGGACGTATACACCCTCATTCACCGGTTTCAGTTCATACTATGGCGATTTTGCGGTTGACCGTGTTTCAAACCGCATTTATGTTGTACAGGGTTTTAATCCTGGAGGCGGTTCGGAAGTAATCAAGATTAACAGTTCGGCCATTGTTGAAGCAACTTATGGTGGCGATCCGCAATTCGTGGAAATGTGGCGTATTGCTTTCAGCCGCTGTTCAAACCAGGCTGTAATTGCAGGCGGTGGCATATCAAGCCCAACGTACCAAACCTGTTACCTTGACACCAATTTGACTTCACTTACACCGGTGCAATTTGTGCCTACAACCGGCTGCTGCCACGATGTGGGGCTGCTTGCATTGGATGATTTGGGAAATGCGTACGAATGCACCAACAGGCGCGCTTCATTTGATGGAATTTATGACAACCGCCTTGTAAAATTACCTTTACCTGCCATGTTGCCTGAAACGTACAACGTAGCCACCGACTATTTATTCATTGAGGCGGGTTCGGTGTATTATTATGGCGGATCACCGGCCAATGGATTTAACGGAATGAGTACCTATGGCGATCAGGTTTATACTTATGACGGATTTGTATTGAAAAAATTTGACGGCCCAACAGGTGCGCAAACGGTGTATAAACGCATACACATGCCAGCCGACTCTACGGAAATGTATTGGGGAGGCCTAACGTCTGATAACTGCGGAAATTTATTTCTGGGCATACAGGATACGGTTGAACAATACAACGCTTCGCTTAACCTGTTAAATACGTATGTGCAACCCGGTACCGTGTACGATGTTGTTTTCGGTACGAATGGAAATCTATATGTGTGTGGCGATGGTTTTGTGACGGAAATCCTTCCCGATTCAGTTACCCCGTGCGTAAGCGGGGGATTAAATACTGTACTCACGGTTAACGATGCCAACTGCACCTCACCCGGAAGTGCATCGGTGAGCATTACCGGGGGTGTTGGCCCTTATGATATTGTATGGAACACAACCCCACCTCAAACAAACGATACCATTACCAATGTTCCACCGGGTACCTATATTGTTACGGTGACTGAGAAATCATGTTTTCATGAAGTAACGGTTGACACATTCAATATTGATACCGTTGGCGGGGCATTTATTCCTGTTTCACAAATGTATCCTGGTTGCGGTAGCGGTGCCAGCATTGACATTGACATATTGGGTGGGCACGGCCCCTTTACCTATACATGGACGCCTTCAGCACCCAATACCGATTCAATTTTTGGCTTGGTACCGGGAACATATACGGTTGACATTGTTGATGACGCTACGTGTACGGGCAGCATAACGGTAGTTGTTGACACAGCCGTTCCACCTAATTACAACCTTGTGGCGCCATTGTTCTGTGTAGGCGATACCGGAACGGTTCAACTCGTTATAACAGGTCCCGATGGCCCGTTTACCATTAATTGGTCAAGCCCTGTTGGTGCAAGCGGAAGTGTTTTGCATGGCGTAACAGCGGGTGTTTACAGCGGTATCATTGTTAATAACAGCGGGTGTATGCAAAAATTTACCGATACCATTTTAGCCAGCCCGGCCATTACGGTTTCTTCCACAGCCGGCTTTGATTG
>DASPJQ010000171.1:0-7700 GCA_035628535.1 Flavobacteriales bacterium
ATTCAACCTACCTCTTTACCTCTTTTGCATTCATCCTGATTTTATTGTCAACGTTTTTGACCCGCAGCGGGATTCTGGGCGACAGTTCAGTGCACTCGTTCACCGGGGCCGATATGCTTGGCCAGTTACTGGCTTACATGATGTTTTTTATATGGCTTACCATTCACCTGGTTTTATTCAACAGGAAGCAACGCATTTATCTTGCTGCAACCAGTATTGCCTTATTGCTTTTTTCGGTTTTTTTAAATACCGATTATGTGTTTCTTCAAGGGGCGGAGTTTGCATTTTCGGTTAAAAGCCTGCTTTTTGCGCTGGGTATTTTATCCATTCTTCTTTTTATCATTATTGGGTATGCGACAGATTTTCCAAAAGAGCAACAGACGGAAGAAAATTTTTCGGCCCGCGAATTCTGGATGTTTATTGCCGCTATCATTTTATGTTTAAGCGCATTCCATATCATAATCAATACCGCAAAACCGGCACTTAACGCTGTTTTTGCCACCAAATGGGCCATTGCCCAGGACGAGCGTAATGCTTTTTACAACATGTACCAGGTACCGTTTGCTATTGTTATTTCACTCATCATGGCCTTTACCCAGTTTTTGAAATACCGAAAATCAGACCCTGCAAAGTTTTTCAAAGAAATACTAATTTCATTCGGGTTAAGCCTGGTGGCTGCAGGCCTTATCCTGAATTATTATAACCTCAAGGGCACACACGTACTTTTGTTGTTCACTTCGGTTTTTGCAGTTGTGGCCAACCTTGACTATTTCCTGCGCCTGATGAAAGGCAAGCTCAACCATTTGGGATCGTCCATTGCGCACATTGGTTTTGGCCTGGTGTTATTGGGAGCTCTTATTTCACAAGCCAGGCAGCAGGTCATTTCAAAAAATTACAAAGGTTATGTGCTCGACTTACTGGATAAGGAACGTTCCATTACCAACGAACAGGACGTGCAGTTATTCAAAGGTGAACTCACCAGCATGGGCGATTATTTTGTGGTGTATACCGGTAAAACCATGGACCGTAAGAACGGGTATTTGTATTTCAACATCGATTACATTGAGCAATTGCCAAAATCATACAAAAAAGGGGACCGCGTGGTATATAATTTCCAGTTGTATGAATGCAATGCTGACCATCCTGCACAAAAGCATTTTAACAAAGAGCGCAATTACTGGAAGCCTATACAGGCAGCATCATCGGCCGAATATTACAGTTACCCAACCTGGGAAAGCCACCGACCTGGAAAAAAATTATTCGATTTAAGGCCGTTTGTGCAATTGACCGATGCCGGCCGATCGGCTGAGCCCGGAACAAAAAGTTTCTGGAGCCACGATATATTTACGCATTTAAAACATGGAAATTTATCGCCTGCCAATACCAGTAAAATGGCCCCCCTGACTATGCAGGCAAACATTGGCGATACGTTGTGGACGGCCGGTTATAAAATACGCGTGGCAAAAGTCGAGCCTCTGAATAATGACACATCAACACAAAATGCCAAATTAACCCTGGAGGTTTATCACATTTTAGACGACCAGGGAAAATATCCGCTGCTTGTGCAACCGGCCTGGCAGAAAAACGACAGCGGTATGGTAAAAAATCCGGTGGCCGAAATAAAACAACTGGGACTTGAATTCAGGTTGCTGAATGTAAATTCAAAAAGCATTGACACCTCGGCAGCCAATGCACACAAGCAACTGCATGCTGCCAATGAAAAGAATTTTTCCCTTGAATACGTAACCAAGGAATACGTGGTGCTTCATGCCACAAAGTTCCCCATGATTATAATTTTGTGGTGGGGCTGCATCATTATGTGCGCGGGTACGTTCATGGCCGTTATACACCGCATACGCAAAAACAAGATTGCCAAATCCTGAATTCAATATTGTTATTATTGGAAGCGGCAACATGGCGTATGCCCTGGGTAATCTTTTTGCAAAAAAACACCGCATTGTGCAGGTTATTTCGCGCAATAAAAAAACAGGAAGTGCGTTGGCAAAAAAACTGAAAGCGGTTTTTAATGACTCGGTTAAAATCCTGGATACACAAGCCGATTTTTACTTTTTATGCGTGCCTGACGATGAAATTAAAAGCGTGAGCAAATCGCTGAAAGGTGTCAGCGGCATCGTTGTTCATCATTCCGGGGCAAGGCCGCTGGCTGAAATTGCGCAAAAAAAACGGGCGGTCATTTATCCCTTTATGTCGGTGAACAAAAAAACCGTTTTAAACAGGAAGCAATCACCAGTATTTTTCCAGGCGGGTACCGCACATGAACGGATTCTTATAAAACAACTACTAAACGGATTTAAATTTACACCAACTGAAATTTCCGAAACCAGGCGTGCCAAACTTCACCTGGCAGCAGTGTTTGTGAATAATTTTACCAATCACCTCTATTATCAAAGCTGGAAAATTGCCGGAAACGATAAAAATACCCACGAATTCCTTGTATTGCTTGCCCAACAGGCGCTTGATAACTTCAAGCATGGAAAAACCAGGGAGAACCAAAGCGGACCCGCCCGGAGAAAAGATATAAACACTGTTAAAAATCACTTGAATCTTCTTAAATCTGATCGCAAAATTCACGATATTTACGTTAGCATTACGCAATCAATTTTAAATACGTATTAAGCAATGAGTGATCAATTACACCTGGACGAAAAATTTTTTGAAGCGGACCAGATCATTAAAGAAGGAAAAATTGCCCAGGCTCTGGGTTTGTTAACCGAGGTTATTACCGAAATGCCGGAACACGGTCGCTCGCATAACCATTTGGGCTGGATTTACGAGACCAAGTACAATGACTATGTAAAAGCTGAAAAGCATTACAAGGCCGCCTTGGCATTTTCACCCGAATATCCTGCCATTTATTACAATTACTCCATTCTGCTATCGACCCTGAACCGGTACGATGATCTTGCGGCACTTCTTGAAAAAGCCATTACGCTTCCAGGTATAAACAAGGCCACCATATATAATGAGTACGGGATCATGTACGAGGCGCAGGAAAAATTCCAGGAAGCCATTGAAGCTTACCAGAATAACATACGCCACCTATACGATACAAAATTGATTGATACAGCCCGCAACTCGATTGACCGTTGCAAAATGAAAATGCAGATCAAAGGCCAGCCTGTAAATAACAATAATGGCCAGGTGGCTGATCAGGGGTATGTTGAAAGAAGAAGATAAGAAGAAAGTCGGAAATCAGAAACAAAGTTAATGGCTTATCTTTTGAAAATAAAGTAGGCCATAAATAAGAAATCGGAAAGGCTGGAATTAAGTTTCAGCTTTTTTTTTGGGACCACATTTCTCTAAGAAATTAGTACGCTGATGATGCTGATGGTTATGATTCATTATGTTGCATAATGATAAATCATCCAAATAATCATGATCATCTTAATGCCCGGTGAGGACACGGGCATTATCAGCGTGAAAGCATATATCTTCTTTAAGTTTTGGTATAAAAATTTCTATCTTAGAGCCGTGACCAAAAAAGAAAAAGCTGCATTCGTCATTAACCGCCTGGAAGAATATTATCCGGATCCGCCCGTGCCGTTAAACCATAAAGACGCTTACACGCTCTTAATAGCTGTTTTACTTTCAGCACAGTGTACCGATGAGCGCGTGAACCAGGTAACCCCTTACCTGTTTGCCAAAGCCGACACACCACAGGAAATGGTTAAACTCGGCATCGATGAAATACGTGAAATCATAAAACCCTGCGGACTGTCGCCTGGAAAATCAAAAGCAATACATCGTTTATCTGAAATATTACTTGAAAAACACGATGGAAACGTTCCCAGCACATTTGAAGAGCTGGAAGAGCTTCCCGGTGTAGGGCATAAAACCGCATCGGTTGTCATGATACAGGCTTTTGGCGTTCCCGCTTTTCCTGTTGACACGCATATACACCGCCTTATGTGGCGTTGGGGATTGAGCAACGGAAAAAATGTGGAGCAGACTGAAAAAGATGCTAAAAAATTATTTCCGCAGGACAAATGGATCAAACTGCATTTGCAAATCATTTATTTTGGAAGGAAATTTTGTCCCGCAAGACAGCATAAATTTGACAAATGCCCTATTTGCCGGGTTATTGGGAGAAGGAGTTTGAAGGATCTTTGATTCCGAATTTCGGAATTACCAATTCACCGGTTTAAATACCCCCGGTTGAATTTCTTAAATGTGCCGGTATTTTTGCGAATGTGCATAGCGCGTGAAAAAACTGTTTTAAGGGTTCAGGCCTTTTAACTGGGTGACATCAACCGAACCCCTCAAAATTCATAACCACATTGATTGCCACATTTTGGCTGAACAGGGTTTCCATAGGTTTTATTTCTGATTTCTATACCCTTATGCCAATTATTAAAACATCATCGACCTGCTCCAAATCGCCCCGCCATTGTTCAAATTCAACGGCCAGTTTTTCTTTTACGGCACCAAGTGGCAAATGCGCATGTTGTGCAAAGAAGTGATTCAGGTTTTTATTCTTATACTTCTTCCCCTTTTCACCTCCAAACTGGTCAGCAAAACCATCGGTTGCCAGGAAAATCACATCGCCTTTTTGCAAATCAACCTCAAAATGGCGGAAACCGACCTTTTTATCAGAATAACCAATGGGCATGGCATCACCTTCCAGTTCAACAATTTCTTTGTTGCGCACAATTACAGGACTGTTGTGTGCAGCAGCATAGGTAATTTTGCGGTAGTCTTTATCAAGGCACATCAAAATACCATCCATACCATCTTTACCGCCATCCTGCGAAATGTTTTGAATCAACCGTTGACGTATGTGGTTGAACGCCTCGTTTGGCTGCGAAATGCCTTTTTCATTAATGGCTTCGTTCAGGAATGAAATGTTGAGCAAACTCATAAACGCACCGGGCACCCCATGCCCTGTTGAGTCGCAGGCAGCAAGGTAAAATTGGCCATCATGTCCATTGTTTTTAATTCCTTTTGCAAATGTTGCCCAATAAAAATCGCCACTCACAATGTCTTTTGGTTTGAACAAGACAAAATGTTCGGGAAGGTTTTTTTGCAACAGTTCATCGTGGGCAAGCAACGCATACTGTATACGTTTTGCATAATTAATGGAATCGGTAATTTCCTTATTTCGTTCTTCAACCAGTTCTTTTTGATGCACAACTTCGGCTGTGCGTTCGGTCACCGTTTGTTCAAGCTGCTTCTGCCGTTTAAGAAGGCTTGCCGTACGCCAGCGGTATAAAACATATAATCCAATAATAATGCTTACAAGTGCTGTAATGCGGAACCACCAGGTTTGCCACCAGGGTGGACGAATGGTGAACGTATACGACAGCGGTTCACTCCACAAACCTTCGCGGTTCATGGCTTTTACTTTAAATGTATACGTACCCGGGCTAATGTTGCCATATGCAACCTGTGTGGCACTGCTCACCGTACTCCAGTTCTCATCCAGTCCTTCCAAAATATGTTTGTACTTGACCTGGCCCGGGCTGCGTAAAGAAATACCAATGAAATTAAAGGTCAAAAAGTTATTTTTATAAGGCAAACTAACGTCTACCGGAATGTTATACCATTTGGCAATGTCTTTATAATGCATGCCTTTAAGGGTAACTCCGTTGTTCAGCGTAACGGATTCTCCATCACCCAAATCATTCCAGTCAACGTCTTCGTTATACAATTCCAGGGAAGTGAGCTGCATTTTGGGCGGAGTTTTGTCTTTGAAGTCACCATTGGCATCATAACGGGTCAACCTGTCACCAGCGCCAACCCAAATATAACCTTCACTGTCCTGAATAATGTTGCTGCGCACATTGATGCCTAAAAAACCTTCGGGATGTGTATAATTTTTAAAATATACCTGTTCAGTCAAATCGGCATTCTTTTCAATTTTTGCAAGGCGCGCAGCATTCTCAGGTGTCAATTTACTTAAACCGCTTTGCGTACCAAACCACATGTTACCCTGGCGGTCTTCCAAAATTGAAATAACCACATTGTCGCACAAACCATGCTTTTGCGCATATTGGGTAAAATTTTGGCCATCAAATTTTGACACCCCTCCACCTTCAGTTGCAAACCAAATATTCCCTCTACTGTCAGTAGCCATTGACCAAATATCAATATGGCTCAGGCCTGATCTTTCAGTATACCTGGTAAATTTTTTCCCATCAAAACTGCAGGCACCACCACCATCAGTACCGAACCAGATATTCCCTTTTTTATCTTCCACAATGGATAGTACATAGTCATTACACAAACCATTTGCGGTTGTATATTGCGTAAAACCCGTACCGTTGAACACACAAGCCCCGCTATTGGTACCAAACCACATGTTGCCTTTGGAATCCTCCATAATGGACCAAACTTCGTTACCGCTCAAACCGTTATCTTCAGTATAGGTTGTAAACATTTCGCCATCAAACTTACAGGCGCCACCATTGGTTCCAAACCACATGTTTTTATTCTTATCCTCGTAAATGCACCATACAAAATTATCACTTAGTCCTTCATTTTCGGTATAATGTTTAAACACCGATCCGTCATATACGTTTACTCCGCCACCGTTGGTACCAAACCACAAACGCCCCTCACTGTCCTGGCGAACCGATGAAACTTCCTTATTGGTCAAACCTTCTTCCTCGGTATAGTGAATAAATGAACCGCCATCGTATTTGTTCACACCGCCATTGGTACCAAACCAAACATTTCCGTTGTTGTCGGCCATAACCGCCCAAACCTGCGTACCGCTTAATCCCTGCTCAGATCCATAGTTGGTAAACACTTTTCCGTCAAATTTTGAAACACCGCTGCCATAGGTGCCAAACCAAAGGTTTCCTTCTTTGTCCTCGGTTGCTGCAATAATGTAGTCATCGGCCAACCCCTCTTCTGATGTATAGTGTGCAAACGATTCACCGTCATAACGACAAACCCCTCCACCATTGGAAGTAAACCATAAATTACCACGTTTGTCTTCAACAATAGCCATTACATAATCGCTGTTGAGCACACGTTCTTCGGTATAATGTGTAAAGCTTTTTCCGTCAAACCTGCATAACCCTGCTGATGTTGCAAACCATATATTCCCTTTTTTATCTTCTTTAATGGAATTTACGTAATTGCTTATGAGGCCCTGGTCTTCGCCATAGGTAGTAAAATTTTTACCGTCAAATTTTGACACCCCGCCACCATCAGTAGCAAACCATAAATTCCCTTTGCTGTCCTGCGCTATACCCAGCACCTCGTTGCTGCATAATCCACCCTTAACATTATAATGGGTGAATTTGCGCCCGTCAAATTTGCTGACGCCTTTACTGGTAGCGAACCACAGGTTTCCTTTTTTATCCTCCAATATGGACCAAACGTAATTGTTGCTCAATCCTTCCTTATCGGTATAATGCGTAAAAAACTTCCCATCGTAACGGGCCACTCCTCCGCCATAACTTCCAAACCACAAATTCCCTTTGCTGTCTTCCAAAATGGCCCGGGTATTGTTTACGCGTAATCCTTCTTTAACCATGTAAAAACTAAAGTTGGCGGGATTTAGATCAAGGTCCTCAGCATCTTTTGCCTGTACTGACTGTGGCAGTTTTGCTATGAACGATGAGTCTTTTGCTTTGGAAACTATTGGTTTTTTATAGTCCCCCTGACCAGGTGTGGCCACCAATAAATCATTGGGTTCACGGTATTTTTCGGGTTGACCTGCAGGAATAAGG
>DASPJQ010000172.1:0-1017 GCA_035628535.1 Flavobacteriales bacterium
GAGAAATTGAAGGACGACTTCAACCTGGAGAAGTGGAAACTTTCTTACATCGCAGAACTAAGCCTTGGGCCTGTGCGCCTGTATGGTTCTATGGCAACAAAGAACATGTGGGAACGAGGGTTAGACCAGACACCGTATAACGTTGGTATCCGTTTCAGTCATTTTTAAAGCTTGCCTCTTTCAAATACCAACCCCGTTCATGTCCTGAACGGGGTTTTTCGTTTCGGAACAATCTCAGTTTCAAGCCGGCTTACAATTTCTTATAATTGTCGTAGGAAAACTTCGAAGTCCAGCCTGCGCTTTACCGCGTCAATCTTCTACGTGTTGTAACGAAGGCCGCTGGCAACAACTACCCAATTTTTTAAAACTTCATCCGGTTATTTTCAGCGTTCGCCGAATGTTGCTTAGACTTGTGAAAGACTGGCGTTGTTTTTCGTAAGGCAAATGCACTTGTTCACATTCAATAAAACCGGCACTGGAAGAGAGTTTACCATCATCCGTTAAAACTTGTTCACGGGAAAAATAAATTTCGCTTCCTAACCGTTTCTTTGCTGATAACCTTATAAAGACTTACTGAAAAATGAAAACCACCATCCTCTTAACAACTTGCCTTTTTGCTGCGGGAGGCATGATGATGAAAAAACCTATTGCTTTTGAAAAAGCAGATACAAAATCCACTGTTTCTGTAAGAGCAGCTTCCAACAAACGCTTTTCCAAACCAAACTCACCAATGTACATTGTCATTGACAAACGCAAGTACGAATTGAGTGTGTATGATTCAAAAGGCTGGTACGCCACTTATCCCGTTGTTTTTGGGAACAGAAGTCTGGAGGATAAAAAGATGGAAGGTGACCGCAACACACCGGAAGGTTCTTTCCAGATTAATAGTAAGCGGGTACACGACAAGTGGTATCGCTTCATGGGCATTAATTATCCAACTGCCGAAAGCCTGGAGAAATTCAACCGCCGCAAACAACGTGGTGAAATTCCAGCGTGGGCAAAACCTGGCGGCGCCAT
>DASPJQ010000173.1:0-1341 GCA_035628535.1 Flavobacteriales bacterium
CACACTATGATCATCGAAAATTCAGGTACCGGAGTTGCATTAACAGGCGTTGGCTTTGCAGGTAACGGGGTGGTTGGACAAACTTCGGCAACCAACAGCAGCTTTGCAGGCGTAGTTGGACAAACAACAACTAACTTAAGTTCAGGGGTAAGGGGTTATTCTACTCATTCTGGTGGCACAGGTGTTACCGCAGAAAATACAGCCGGCGGTCTGGCTCTGAATGTCAATGGTAAACTGAAAATAGCTGGTGGCAACACCAGCCCTGGCTCGGGTAAAATACTAACCAGCGATGCTAACGGAAATGCCACCTGGCAAGCACCTCCCGTTGCCACAACAAATAAGGTAGGTTTTCATATAAGAGGTATTGCACCTGGTGGCTACTTAAATATTCCAAATGCTACTCCATACAGGTTACCGTTTGCAAATGAAACTTATGATGCAGGAAACAACTACACCCTTTACAACCAGGGAACTGCACAGAACCCTGCGAGTTCGTTTACTGCACCCATCTCTGGCTTTTATCAATTCAATGCCATCACCCGTATTGCCAGCATGTTCACAAACTATGAAGTTGAAAATGCATCTATCTACCTGGTAGTAAAACGTAATGGTGTTGTTGAGAAGTATACCAGTGAATTACATTACAGTAGCAGTACGTATGAGGAAGATATAACACTAAGAATAAACACAGCTATTCACCTTTCTGCAGGCGACCAGGTATGGGTTGAAATAGATATTGATACAGATGATGATAGTAATCCTGTTTTTAGTCAGGGGACCTACCAACCATGGCATAGCTTTTCCGGTTTTCTGGTATTTGCAGATTAATTATTAACCTCTAAACCTTATACATGAAAAAACAACTTTTTTTAGGGTTGATGTTAATAATTGTTCAACTCACAAAGGCACAAACGGTTACCCCTATAGTTATAAACTCCATGGGTTTGAAGGGTACGGTTAGCAACATTACATTTGAATTTAGCCTTGGCGAAATGGCTACTATAACCATCAGTAATGGTAATATTGTTACCCAAGGTTTTTTGCAGCCCCTATCTGAAATATCTGCTTCGCCTTTACCAGTTATAGGTCTTGAATTTTATGCAAAACGAATAAACAAACAACAAGTACAATTAGATTGGAAGACATTGCAAGAGATCAACAATAAAGGTTTTTACATAGAACGTAAAAAAGAAAATGAAAACAACTTTGCAGCATTAAGGTTTGTTGATAGCAAAGGTCAGAATGGCAATTCATCTTTTTCGCTTAGTTACATGCAGCTTGACACAAACAACTATGCTGGGAAGACCTACTATCGCTTAAAGCAGGAAGATTTTGACGGCA
>DASPJQ010000174.1:0-3628 GCA_035628535.1 Flavobacteriales bacterium
CTTGCTGTGCAGGATTCGTATTGCGGACTATTATAAGTGTACCTGACACAGGTTAATTACTGATGTACCGGTATACCGGTTTCAAATTTTCTGCTATTACCGGACCCAAACAACCGATTCCTTCCCTATTGCCACCGTTGCTTCAATGCACCACTTTTTCCATTCCCGCTTAAACACGTAAGAAAATTTTTCTTTTTCCCTCCTGTAAACCGTTCCCTCAGCCGTTGAACGCGTACGCAATTTGTAAAATCAGGTCAATTTCATTTCATTTCCTGCGTTTATTTATACGGGTAATCACTTAACGGTTTTTTCCCGCGCTACACACACAGCCGTACACACTGTTTTCAGCCATACGTGTCCCGATAGCTATCGGGACACTTCCTGGTGAATTTTTAGGTTTGCTTATCCCGGTGCATGCAGTTCATACAACCTACAACGTTTCTTCATACCCTATACTGCGTGCCCGGGATTTTTAAATGCTGTGCATACACTAAATTTTGATGCCGTATTTCTACGCAATTTCACCGTAGAACTACGTAAAATGAAACCCCGTTCATTGCCTTTACACTTTTTTTTATTTACTTAACAGCAGCAACCAAAACCACCTGTATCGGTTTTCGCAAGGTGTATGCTTGGCTTTGTGATTTTTACTTTAAACTTCTCACTACCTTATTTAATTAGATGATTGCTGCCAATAAACGTACAGCCGTTAACCGGGTAAACGAGGACGCAAGGTTTATAAACAAACTACCATCGTTTGTAGACCGTTACCCGTTCTTTTTTTGTGCTGCACAATTCATTTATTTTTAGTTAGGTACACCATTAACCGTTTATAAACTAAAACCTATAACCTATGAAAAAACGAATTCTTGCAACGGCTGTGTGCCTGGTGGCACATGGCGTCACGTATGCCCAACCTACAGGTGCGCCCATTTCCTATGCCACTCCGCCCACAACGGCTGTTGATTTTGCCTGGTACCGCGGTGGAAACTTATTGGGCGGTGCGGCAGGTGCTAACAACATTTTTGGATTTGGCCCTGGAAACAACAGCCAGATATGGCATCAAACAAACGGTTTCAACCGGCTTATGATGATGAATGGCCTCACAGGTAATAATGATGGACGAATTGCCATAGGCAATAACCTGCCAGCCGGTTTTACTCCTTTTGCACGCCTGCATATGCATCAAACAGGTGGTAATGTTTTTACACGTTACACCACCGTTACAACCGGTTTTGCCACAGCCAATGAAGGTTTCGTTACAGGTATTACCGATCCTGGATTTGCATTTCTTACCAATTTTGAACCCACACAGCCTATTGCCTTTTTTACCAATGACGGAATACCTACAGGTACATTCGGCCGTATGCAGATTCATGCCTTTAACAACAACGGTTTTATCGGAGTAGGAAATGCCCTGGGTTTTGTACCTGCGGCACAACTACACATCAATACAATTGGCGCCAATGCGGCCGTGGCAGGGGCCCTGGGCGAAGTGTTCAGGACCGATGGGTTAAGTACACTGGACAATAACTGGCGCATGTTTACCGGGCCAACCATGGCCACTACCACGCAAAAAGGAAGATTTTTTGCCGGGCCTGTTACCGGGGTGCTGCATGTGAACAACAACAATATTCATCCGCTCTCTGAAAACTTTAACATTGAAGCTACACAGGCTGATATGGTTTTTTATGCAAACGGGACACGCAACCTTGGCACTACACCAATTACCGAACGCATGCGCATTACATCTGAAGATCCTGGAACAGGTATAGATATTACACGTGTCAGCATTTCAAGAACTGCCGGAAATGAAGCAGTGGAACCACGATCAATGCTGCATATTGGTGACGACTGGAACAACCCGGGCGTGGGCGGCCACCGGGCATGGATGGACGTAGGCACATATTACAATACAACAAATGATATTCTTTACGTTGGACAACAAAATGTAGCGGGCGACCGTAACGATGCTGTAATTGGTTGGGGTGACAATGCTGCCATATTTAATAATAATGCGGGGATCGGTGATCGTTTATATTTCCGTTTTCTTGACAACCTTACAAACGGAAACCTTTCTTCGGGAGCTAATGGACTTGAAATGGCCCGTATGGTGAGTGATGGCAGTAACGGTCGTATGAGCATTGGTAATCCTGCTGTAGGTCCATTCGACCCGGGAAATACACTTGAAATTATTTCAAGCGCCAATTCACCGCAGCCTGCAGGTTTACGTTTCCGCAACCTGAACTCAGCTTCAGCACCGGTAGCCAATCCTGGCCCTGGTGTTTTGACGGTTGACGCTAACGGTGATGTTATATACGTAATTGATTCCACTTGTTGCGATACCAGCAACGCCTGTTGCATCGGGAATTTTTGCGGTACGCCTCAAAATCCGTTAACGGGTTCATGGGAAGTCCCACTGGCCAATAACAATTATGTTTTTACTGGCCAGGGCACTGTAAACAATAATGTTGGGATTGGAACAAATTGCTCGCCAACAGCCAAACTCGAAGTCCTGCAAACTGCAGGGCCCGGTTTAAATACGGCTGTGGCTGCTACAACAAATGCAACCGGTACGTTTAACAGGGGACATTTCCTCAATTCGATAAATGGTGTGCAGAATTACGGTATTCATATGAACGTAAACGGCAGCACAAGTACCACCAATACCTTGGTAAATTCATCAGTTGGTTTACTGTGTAATATGAATGCGAATTTAAACAGGGTTTACGGAATTTTTGAAAATATAAATGCCCTGAACGATGCCTGGGGTGAACGCATTCTTGTGAATGGAACAACAAACCCGGTGAATGTAACCGGTATTGACGTTAATGTAACCACAATAACCACCTCAACAAGTTCCAACACGTCAATGGGAGGCCGTTTTTTTGCAAATGGTGCCAACTTCAACTACGGGGTTTTTGCTTCAATACTTCCATCCGGTACGGGAGCAAATCCCAGTGCGTTTTCAAGTCCTTCAGGTCCTGATTTTGCCGGCTATTTTGACGGTGATGTTGTTATTACGGGTGACCTGGGTGTTCTTTCAGACAGCAGGTTAAAAAAAGACATTTCAAAAATCGAAAATTCACTCGATATCATCAATAGGTTGAATCCTGTTACCTACAATTTTGACCGCGACAACCACAAGAACATTGCATTATCGGCCAAAAAACAGTACGGTTTTATTGCACAGGAAGTTGAAAAAGTGCTTCCCGAACTTACAATGGACATACGCCAGCCCGCCATTTACGATACAAGCGGCAGGGAAATTTTTGCGGCTGAAAAATTCACAGGTGTAAATTACAACGGCTTTATTGCTATATTGACCGATGCCATAAAGTTACAACAACAGCAGCTTGATACGCAAAACAAAGAAATAGAAGCGCTTAAAGAACTGCTCAGCGGTGGAAACGCTCCAACAACCAATGGCAACAGCCAGGACGTGACCCTTACCGATAAAAATAGTGTTGTGCTTGACCAAAACGTACCCAACCCCTTTGCTGAGCAAACAACAATTACTTACGCGCTTCCAACAGGCGTTCAAAAAGCGCAAATGCTGTTTTACAATGCCGATGGCCGCTTAATAAACAGCGTTGACCTTGACAACAAACAAGGCAAAGGCCAGCTC
>DASPJQ010000175.1:0-2474 GCA_035628535.1 Flavobacteriales bacterium
GAGCTGGCCTTTGCCTTGTTTGTTGTCAAGGTCAACGCTGTTTATTAAGCGGCCATCGGCATTGTAAAACAGCATTTGCGCTTTTTGAACGCCTGTTGGAAGCGCGTAAGTAATTGTTGTTTGCTCAGCAAAGGGGTTGGGCACATTTTGGTCAAGCACAATACTTTGTGCATCGGTTAGTTCTACACTTATGGCGTTGTTGGTTGGCAACAATGATTGGCCATCACAAAGATCCAGCGCATTCACGCAGTTTTCAAGCGTGGTTAAACGGTCATTCAAACCAGTGTTGGCTGCTTGCAAAGCGCTAATAACCGAATCTAAATCATCATTTGCTTTTTCAAGGCTGTCAATTTTTGCATCCTGTGATTGGTAGCCTGCTATCAACAGCGGAATGAACTTATCGTAATCAATTGTTTTGAAACTGAACGATGGCTGAACAACTACTGTTCCGCTTGTGTCATACTGGTCAGGACATGTGTTTTCTTTTACAAATGAGGGAAGGATTGCTTCAACGTCCTGCGCCAGTAAACCCGTTTGGCGTTGCTGTGAAAGGTTCAGGTATTGCCACTGGCCGGTTTGTTTGTAATCAAAATATTTTGGTTTCAATAAGGCAAGTATTGAATCAGCATTGCTTATGGAGTCAATATTGTCTTTCATGTTTTGGTCCGAGGGGCCATAGATACCGCTAATAAATACATCACCCAGGAAATAACCGGCATAATTCGGACCCGCAGGCGTTCCGGAACCTGTACCTGTTGGTGCTGATACCTGGCCATAAACGGCATAATTGAGCGCGCCTCCAATGGCCCTGAAAGCACCGCCATAATTGGATGCACTTGGTGAACCAAATACGGTTGAACCTGAAACAGCAATATTTTGAATGCCCGATCCTCTTGCATTGAAATCGCCACCGTAATTCAATCCTGTTGCCGTGGCAAAATTGGCATTGCCTGCAACACCTTTGTTTGAAACGTTGGAGGTACCCCCAAGGAATTGGCCTCCCACGGCTGTACCGGGCCCGGCAAGCGCATCACCCTGGCCGTATACGCCTACGTTTTGACCCACGGCCCCTCTTCCTTCTGAATAAACACCAAAATTATCGGCTGTTCCACCCAGGTTATTTCCTGCCCTGAACTTTCCGCCATAATTTACCTGCGTTGCACTATCGGCCAATCCAAATACTCCGAAATTATCAACCCCTACAGGATGCACAGCCTGTGAATAAACACCCACTGAATTATTGAATGCATTTTGGGCATTGGCATAAACACCGTAGTTATCCGTTAGCGAATCGGTAATGGTGTTCACCAACACACCGTATTGCATGGCAAGGTTGCGCACCTGCAATTTACCCAGCAAAGGGGTTGCACAATCGGTACCAATGCCCACGTTGTTTGTTTGCAGGTGCGAACTGTTATCATCAAAATGATAGTTGTGATTATCCATGGGTATTTCGTAATCATCGGCAAGCGGATTTAAATTCACCGTATCGGAGCAGTAATGCCCAATGAAGTTCCCGGCATTACCCCAGCGTAAAACTCCGCTCTCATCAACCATCACTACTTTTTTTACGGTTGTGTCGGCCATGTAAAGGGTATCGGGCAATAAACGCAAACGGGCGTTACCATCCACATCCAGTTTATGCGTAGGTTCCTGGTTTAATCCTGCCGCGGTAAAATCACCTACACCAAAACGGCCGTAGGTCACAACGCTTCCTGAGGCAAGTCCTGTAGTATCGCGGCCGGGAAAAAAACGGCCCATTTCTGCTCCGTTTAACTCATCGGACTCATCAGCGTTTACAGAACCACCCGCATAGTTACCTGTAAAAATAAACCGTAAATGATCAGGACCGGAATTTGGAATACTGTCTTTATTACGACCCCAGTTAATTACTGCGTCATATGTTGTTGCGCCTGTGCCCTCGGGTTTTAAACCTACATACATGTTGTCAAATTGCGATGATGTATAGGTCCCAATGTCCATCCAGGGGCGCCAACCATCCGTTAATGTGCCTGCGGAATTTACATTGGCTCCATAACCCAAATGCATCAATGACATGGGTCGTACAATGGGTGCAGCCGGATTGTGGCTTATGCTGGTACGCGTGGTGTTCAGGTTGGCAATACCCGCTGGGTTGTATGTACCGTACAACAACGTTCCGAAAATAACGGTTGGAGCACCTATGCTGGTTATACGCATACGTTCATTGGTGGCGCCAACCGTTAAATTTACCGAGGCTGTTGTTGCATTGGTACTGAATAATAAATGTTTGTTCTCCTGGTTGTATAAATACGCACTGCCGTTTTGTGCGGCATTGGCACTGCCCACCACACCCAGGCGAATACCATCGGTTGAAAGTTGACCGGTGCCCAAAGCATTGCTTAATTGCAGCCATACACTTTGATTATCGTCAATGTTCATGTGCAACAGCGATTGCGGCTGGTTTGTACCCACCAATGGCATTTTGCTGAACA
>DASPJQ010000176.1:0-1083 GCA_035628535.1 Flavobacteriales bacterium
TGGCCAATATTTACATTGGTCAGAAAAAATACAAACTGGCGCTGTCATACCTGCAAAAGCCGAAAAAGAGTTTCCCCATTTTTTTAATTCCCAAAAGGAAGAATGGGTACATAAAACCCGGCTGGCCTACCAGTTTGCGCAGTGTTATAAAGGATTAAAACAACCGGCAAAATCGGTGAAAAAACTTACACCATATATGTTTGATGACCCGGCCCGTTTTGGCTTTAGCGAACAGGACAGTACCGAATATGTACGCATGGTGGCATTTTATATTGATCAACTTAAAAGTTATTTGCCCGGTACCAGGTTAAAGACCCAATGGACCGAAGCCTTAAATAACCTTGTATTTGAAACAAAAGTTAACCAGGGTAACAGTGGTAAGTGGGTAACCACGTACGGGTCTGTATATTTTTTGGGTGAAAAGATTTCCATCCCCGAACAAGAGGACTTTTTTAATGAACAGGATGGAAAAAGTTGCCTTGAATATTATTCACGCGAGCAATTCCTGAAACTGCTGGACAGGTTTCCGGCTTACAATGCCTTGAAGGATTTATAGTATTCAGCAATTTAACTGTTCGTGTGGTTTCAATTATTTTCACTATATTTGAACTGAAACCTGCCTCCTCAAACCGGCAAGCACTTTGCCAAATAATATGTTATGGAAAACGAACATCCTTATGTAACAAAGCTTGATGTAAAATTCAGGCACCTTGAACGCATTGACATCAATAAAGAAGTGGCCGAAAATCCGTATAAGTGGTTTAACCAAACCCTTACCGAAGTCAATACCAGCGTGGTTCGCCTGGGTATAGTTGAAGGTGAATACCACTGGCATAAGCACGATAATGACGATGAATTTTTTTATGTGGTGTCAGGCCAGTTGCTCATTGACCTGGAAGACCGCACCATTGAGTTAAACCCTAACCAGGGTGTAACCATTCCAAAAGGAGTAATGCACCGCCCGCGTGCACCAAAAAAAACCGTTATGCTAATGGTTGAAACAAATGAAATACAACCCACAGGAGATTAATATGGATACGTATTTACTTGCACTGGGCTGGTGGAATTTTGTTGGATCGCTTT
>DASPJQ010000177.1:0-7303 GCA_035628535.1 Flavobacteriales bacterium
GATTTCTTTGCTGCAGTCATTCAAAATTTGTTTATATGAATTAAATGAAACATTACGCAGAATAAGAGCAAAACTCCAAATCGAATTAACATTTTTTTTTTAATAATTACAGGGCTTAAAACCAGGTTTTTAAAATGCAAATAACTTTATTTTGCATTATAAAATATTGAAAAACAACTAATTAAATTGAAAATCGTTTCATCATTCAAAACAACCGTTTGCTCAAACTTCACAAACTTTTTTGGTTTTGATGCGTCTTAATAGTAAAAACACACACATATGACGCGCCAGGAAAAAATAGAGTTTATTAAAAGTAGCCGATACTTTGGATTCGCTTACCTCAACTTGGAAGACACTCAGGAATCACGTCTTGACGAAATCATTAAAAGTATTGTGGAATTAATGCAACGCGAGGAAGTGCGTGTCCGGGGAAACGGCTTACGCGAGTTTTGTTTATATTTGAATTAATTTTATCCGTATAAAGCGGAAAAAAAAGCGCTGTGTAATCACAGCGCTTTTTTTATTACAAATATTTTTTCTTATCGCTTAATAATTTTATGCATGGTGGTCTTCCCGGTTTGCGAAATTACACGCACCGTATAAACACCTGTTGTAAATAAGCTTATGTCAAGCGAAGTATTAATAGCATTCACCGTTTTGCGCATGATTAATTTTCCCGACATGTCAACCATGTCAACGGTTGCAATTTCCTGGTCCAGGCAAACAATGTTAATGGTTTCACTGGCAGGGTTTGGGTAAACCATTACGTTTTCATTTACCACTTTATTTTCTTCAGTACTTACAAACGCATTTCCATCGGTTACCCTGAACAAATCAACCCCGGCCTCAACAATATGACCTGGATTGTAATCCTGGGCCTTTATTTCAATGTGTAAGCCCGTGGTGGCGCTTGTATAATCGCTTAGTTGAAACGAACGCGGGATCCAGTTATGCTCAGCCAGATTGTTAATATGAACTTTTTCTCCTACTTTCAAAGTGCCGTCATAAATTGAAATGGTAATGGTATCATTGGGTGAACCAAAACCTCCCGTGTTACGGTACCATAAATAAAAACTTACATACGGATCGGTCATGCCGGTTGTACTGAACGTGGGCGAAATAAGCGTTACCGAGCCTGCATCCACATCATCGGCCCCGACCGAAGTGTTGTTCTCATTCCCGGTCACAAAACACTTATTGGAGCAATCACCGGTCACATCAACTTCGGGATTTGCTAAAAACGAACCTGACATGGTTCCAAAAGGTTCCCGGCGCACCCATACACCGGTTGATGATGTGGCCGCTTCGGTCCAACCGAAATCAAGGGTAAAATCATCATAATAACCAGGATCAAGCGTAATATTCAACGGACCGTTTGTGCCGTCAATGATTACACCGGTTTGGCAATAGGTCTCGTAACCCCACATGCCAATGGTAACTTCAAACACATCGTTGGTAGTGTCAATTGCAAACGGATTGATGACAAAGTTTCCGCTGGCATCGGTTGTTGCTGTATAGGAATACGTACCATTTTCAACCAAAACCTGGGCACCTGCAACAGGTGAGGATCCTGCCGAACTGATTACATTTCCTGAATAAGAAAAAGTAGGAAGCGGCTGCAATAAAACATTCTGGGTAACGGTGGTGGCACTTACTAAGGTGACAGTTACCGTATCATTATAATACCCCGGTTTGCTATACACCACATCGTATGTACCGGGTATACCATGACCGGTTGAATAATTTCCTGCAAGATCTGAATCATCAAAATCGGCCGTGGTCAAGAGTTCAACATGCACACCGTTGAGGTTGGCTAGGGTAGTAGCGTCTTTTACATTGCCATCAAGGTAACAGGCGCGTACATAGGTAGGACCAAGAATAAACAATCCCAATTCAATGTCTGACACCAGCAAATTACCCGAAGGTAAAAACGGGTATACGCCCCAGGCACCATTAAATCCATCGCCAGAAAGCGGGGTTGTATCAAAATTACCGACCTGTATCATGTTTGAAGGATCGGTTACATCGTGAATGGTAACCCCATCGCGGTAATATGACGTAACAATATAATTGTTCAACCAATATGTGTTGTGCGGTATGCTGCCGCTGGTTTCGCTGTTGCGAATACGGTCCACTTCTTTAATATCGGTAAAATCACTTATGTCATACGCACCAATCCATGCTCCTGAAACTTCATCGGTCGTGAACAGGTACTTACCATCGTCCGATAACCAGCAATTGTGTGAAAAGTTCATGGGTGTATTTTGATTGGCCGCCATGTAGGAAATGGACGAAGGTGTGCTTACATCTGTAAACGAAACAAATCCATTATTGATGTGACATGCGTAAAGTGTATCGCCACGCGAATAGGAGTCGTGCACGTAATAGTCATCAAAATCACCAATTTCATTCGGGTTGGTGGGACTTGAATTCAAATCGTACAAAATTGCTCCCCCGTTACCCCTGTCGGTACCGTGAACGAACATTACACCGGTGGCTTCATCAATGAACAAACTGTGTTCCGAAATCCAGGGATCGGATGCAGGGCCGTTAAAAATACTCACATCACCAGTGGTAATTGTTCCCGGAAGCGGATTGAGGTTGATGATAACCATTCCGTCACTGGCTTCGGTTGTTATGTACGCATAGTTATTATAGGTCTTTACCTCACGCCAAATGCTGTTACTACCGGGATAGTAAAAAACCTCGGTAGGTGTTGCGGGATTTGTAACATCAACAATGGAAATTCCGTTTTGTGCGCCCACAATGGCGTATTCATTTCCAAATTCATCAACATAACCCCAAAGGTTTGAAAGGCCTGTACTGTGCAGGGCCTGGTAATCGAGGTAACCGAGTTGTGTAATGTTTAATTGCGCGCTTAGGTTGATAGATGTAAATACAGAAGCAAGGAGTAGAATGTTTCTCATCATTTATTAATTTGAATTTTATTTGGAAAAGTACACAAATCTGCGCAAAGGGGGATTACCGTTTACCACAAAAGAAGACCGTTAGCTATTAGACATGGGTGTGTACGATTTTAGTGTACCTAACCCGGTTGCAATTAGTTGGCCTTGATTATCAACAATATTACCTGTTACTACCAAGGTTGATTTTCCTTTATAAATAACCTGTGCCGTTCCCTTCAGCGGAATTTCGGGGTATACCGGTGCAAGAAAATTAATCTTAAACTCAACGGTGGTTACTACTTTACCCTCTTCATAAACGGCAGTAAGGGCTGCTCCGCCCAGCAACCCATCCATAAAACCGGCTATAGCCCCACCATGTATAGCTGTTGCCGTGGCCATGTGCTTTTGTTGCGGGGTGAAATGATATTCAACCTTGCCGGGCTCAATAAACGTGTATTCCATTTTGTTTTCCCGACCGAAATGGTTGGTTTCAATATAACGTTTGAGAAGATTTTGCGGCATAGCATGGCAAAAGTAATTAATTTCGGGA
The DNA here is from genome assembly GCA_035628535.1 of Flavobacteriales bacterium. Classification (GTDB taxonomy): domain Bacteria; phylum Bacteroidota; class Bacteroidia; order Flavobacteriales_D; family UBA2798; genus DASPJQ01. The sequence goes on from DASPJQ010000177.1 coordinate 3,457, forward strand.
AAGGTTAATTAGCTGATTAGCTAATTAACGAATCAGCTAATTAATTGTCATGAAATACAACTTAAGCGAAATTACCGAGGTGATTAGAAACAGGCGTTCTATTTTTCCGGAACAATACAGTGAACGCAAAGTGGCTCGTGAGATTATTGAAAAGATATTGAACAATGCCATTTGGGCTCCCACGCACGGCATGACGCAGCCCTGGCGGTTCAAGGTATTTATGGAAGACGGACTGAAAAAACTTTCTGCTAACATGTCACGGTTATATAAGGAAACAACCCCGGCTGAAAAATTCATGCAGTCCAAATTTGATAATTTTGTAAACCGGCCGTTGCGCAGCTCGGCCGTAATTGCCATTTGTATGCAACGCCAGGAAATTGAAAAAATAAAAGAGATTGAAGAAGTGGAAGCGGTGGCCTGTGCCGTGCAGAATATGCATTTGACGCTGACGGCTTATGGTATTGGCGGATACTGGAGCACGGGTGGTGCAACGTATACTGATGAAATGAAAACATTTTTAGGATTGGGTCCAAAAGATAAATGCCTTGGATTTTTTTATGTGGGATATCCTGCCATTGAATGGCCAAAGGGAAACCGGAAGCCGATTGAATATGTTACTGAATGGGTTACTCAATGATTTCAGATGATAAAGATTTTGTATTGATATATACGATGACCGGGTAGTAAGATATTTCATTATCTGAAATTTCAGTATCTACACATTTCCCTTGTCGTCAGTTTTTGTAACGGTAACATCGGGTGGTTTTAATTCACTGGTTGCACTGGTGCTTCCTGCATCGTACGATGGGAGCCGGAAACGGCCCCAGTTATAGGTTTGGGGCAAATCATCACCCATGGCGTACCCCCACGATTTAAAATGATCAATATTATCAAATATTACTTTCAGGATAGCTGTGAGTGGAATTGAGAGAAACATTCCGGCTATACCTCCTATGATACCACCTGCAACCACGGCCGTCATTGAAACAAAGGCATTGATGCGCACTTTATGCCCGACTATACGCGGGATCAAAAAATTGTTGTCAATAATCTGCACAATAACGTTAACCAATATGCTTCCAATGACCACGGTTGCATCGGTTGAGGTAAGCAGGGCCGTCATGAATGTAATGATGCCTGCAATAAGCAGGCCTATATAAGGCACCAGGTTTAAAATACCGGTAATGGTTCCCAGCAGTAAAGCGTACTCAACACCCACAATCATAAGCCCGAATGTGGTGAGGGAAATAACAAGGCTCATTTCAATCAGCAATCCCACAATGTAACTTTGTATAACCAATTTGATTTGTGCAAGTATATTTCCAAAACATTCCTGACCTTTTTCACCCAATTGCATACAAACAAACCGAACAAACAGGTTGCGGTAAAGCAATATGAGGAAAATGTAAATGGGAACAAGAACCACACTTGCCATAACACCGGTAAAACTTATAAGCGATTTGCCAATAAAACCCTGGTTGCCTTTGAGCGAATCATCCTTTACCTTTTCCAGGTATTCGGCCTGTGCAGTGTAGCTTATGTTGAAATTGTCGCGTACCCAATGCTGCATGTGTTCATAATGTAACAAAAAATTTTGCCGTAGCTTATTCCAGTCATCAACTACGCCACCAACCTGCCAAAACACAAAAAAAACCAAAGCAAGCACCAGGAGGCTGAAAAGGGTTACTGTCACCAGAACTGCAATGACGTGCGGGAAGCGCAATTTTTTATTGAAAAAACCCACTACCGGCCTGAGTAAAATGGCAAAAAGCAAAGCAAAACCAACAGGGATGATGAGGGTGCGGGCAAACGAAACCAGGAAACCGAGCAGTACAATGCAAAAAAGGATTATTGTAAACTTTACATAACCGGGGTAACTTGTGGAATTATTGTCATCCATGTATTTTAATTCTTTACTTGTTTTCGTTCCGATTTTCGCTTTTCACGGTCCCCGCTTTTTTTATTCCTGTTCCCGAACACTTTTTCAAGCAAGGTTTTTTTCGTGTTTTCCTCGAGCCGGTTAATGTTTATTGAATTGTCAATGGACGGTTTCAGTGCGGCTACAAAAGCGTTCCTGAACAAGTAACTAACCGCCCTCCAGGTGTTAATGTTAGGGCGGTCAAAGCGTCCGCTAATGGGCACTTTGGTTGCCAGTATTTCGGTGCGTTGGTTTTGTACTATTTCAGCTGTGGTGCCCACAAGCGTTTCCCACAGTATTTGTCCAATGTTTCCCTCTTCTTTTTTCCATTGCACTACGTCAAGATCCGATATGAGCGGTTTTACATAACCGCCAAATTCACCGTTTTTTGCAGCAAACTCGGTGTAAAAACCAAAATTTCCCTTGCTTACATCAAAATTTCCATAGGCCCTCCACATGTCATTAAGCATGGGCATGCTTATATTTTTAAAGCCGCCATTCAGGTCAAACGTGGGTACCCTTGCCAAGGCATCCAGACGTATATTCATATTAAAATTGCCTTTGTAAGCCTGCCCGGTTGCTTTTACTGTTGCCGGTAGTTTGTCTTTTTTCTTTTTTACGTTGGTTAGGTTTAATGCCACAACCTCCACATGCGTCATGGCTATGTCAAGTCGTGGCTGGGTATTGGGATCAATGTAGTGAATTTGTCCTTGATTAATTTCAAAATGGTTAATGGTTACAGGTGTAAGGTCGTCAATTAACTGGCGTAAATCGGCCGTATCCTGTTTTACATTTTCACCCTCATGCCGGCCTTTTACAAAATTCAATTTTGGCTCTTCAACATAAATTTCACCTACAATTTTTCCTTTGAAAATAGCCCCCCATTCAATTGACAAGTCTATTTCGGGACAGGAAAAAAACGGCATTGAGTCGCGGGGGTCTACTTTCTTTTGCTTGTTTAACTTTACAATTTCAATGTCCTTGATCACGTAGGCACCCCTGTATAAATGAATGTCAATGTCCTCTACATGGCCGTAATATTCGCTTAGCCCGGCCAGTTTATTGTTTACGTAACGCAATACTATATAAGGAAGGGCTATCCTGAAACCCACCAGGAGGACCACTATGCCTATTAAGATTTTTCGCCTGCGGCTCCATTTTTTTTTCGGTTTTTCATTTCCCATCATCACAATTTTTAATAAGTCTACAGCTATAATTCTACAAGATAAATGCCGTAAAGTTCCTTTGCGGGGTCTGTTTTCGTTAAGTAGGTAATTATTATGGCTTAACCAAATGATCAAGCGGGTGGGAATTATGTAAACAAAATCAAGGGTGGAAATAAGTAGGATTTACTTTTCCCTTTTTGGCTATAAAAATCCCGCAATCACCGAAAAATGTTTCATGCAGGTCAATGCCTGATATAACTTTGGTTTAGAAATTGACAACACTGTTTTAGTATAACGTTGTCAAACGTGAAGAAAGATAAAGTTAATAATTAAAAGCAATGGATTATGAGGGGCAAGGGAATATTAACAGGAGTCGTTGGTTTGTTCTTTGTATTTACTGTTAAAGCGCAAAATGATTTTGGTGAAAACATACATTTCGGCATAAAAGCCGGGTTTAATTCATCAAATGTATACGATGAGGCAGGAAACGATTTTGTAGCCAACGCCAAACTGGGTTATGCAGCTGGTGCGTTCATAACTATTCCAATTGGTGATTTTTTGGGCATTCAGCCTGAATTTATATTTAACCAAAAGGGGTTCAAAGCTACCCAGCGTTATGAGGATAACATTTATGGTTTTAAACGCATAACCAACCATTTTGATGTACCAATTCAATTGCAGATAAGACCGTTTGATGAGGTTACTGTTCTAATTGGGCCAAATTTCAGTTTTTTGCTGAGCCGGTAGGATGAGTTCAATGACA
>DASPJQ010000178.1:0-6466 GCA_035628535.1 Flavobacteriales bacterium
CTGTTCTAATTGGGCCAAATTTCAGTTTTTTGCTGAGCCGGCAGGATGAGTTCAATGACAACAGCTCGTCAACACTAATACTGCGGGAACAATTTGCCAATGACAACATCCGTAAAAATACGGTGGGGTTAATTGGCGGTGCCGATCTGAATTTTAATCATTTTGTCCTGGGTGGCCGTGCCGGCTGGGACCTGCAAACAAACAATGGTGATGGTACATCATTCTCACCACGTTACAAAAATGCCTGGCTCCAGCTTACAGCAGGTTACCAGTTTTAATGTAACATTTAAAGTTTAAAATGTAAAGCCCGGGCAAGCGGTTTTATGAAATTTGAAAAACCAATAATGCCCTTTGACTTAAACAGAAAAATGAAATTAAGAAGTTGAAAACGTGAAGTATTACAGTGTCACTACTCGTAGCATTTCAATTGTTTTTAATGTTTGTTTATATTAGGTTTTCTCCCAACAATGCGTGCCTGAATTTCTATATCAGGTAAATTCAAGCCATCCGTCTTTGGATGGCTTTCTTTTTTTAACAGGTATCAAAAACAAGATATTAGACCAAAATGGGCCGGGCACAATACAAACCGCAAATTTTATGAATACCGAAAACTGTTGCCTCTTCTCCAGGTCAGGTTAAATGGTGGTTATGCCTTTTTCTGCACTAAGTTGATTCAGGGCCTGTAAAAATAAACTGCTGTCCTGCGCCCCTGAAATTACGTATTTGTTATCCAGCAAAAAAAATGGTACACCCCGTAAACCAATTTCCCTGGCCCTGGCCTCATCTTCTTTAATTTTTTCGGTGTAGGCGTTCCCGTTCAGCATTTCCTTGAGCTCATTTTCAAGTAGTCCAACGTTAATACCCAGTTCATGCAAAATAGTTGGATCACCCGTATTTTTTCCTTCGGTAAAGTAAGCTTTAAACAATTCTTCTTCCATCTGGCTGCCCAAACCCTTTGTTTTGGCCAATTGCAGCAGACGGTGGGCGTTAAAGGAGTTGGCCACTACGGCCTTGTCAAAATTATAAATTAACCCAACTGATGCAGCCAGTTTTGTTACCTGTTCATGCATGCGCACCGACTCCTGCTGTGTAATGCGTTTGCGCTGGGCCAGGTAATCGTACACATTCACTCCCGGTGGCGGGTTCAAATCAGGATCAAGCTGGTAGCTGTGCCATTCAACTTCTACCTGGTTCTTGTATTTATAGTGTTCCAGCGCTTTTTCAAATTTGCGTTTACCAATGTAGCAAAACGGGCACATTACGTCTGACCAGATGTCAACTTTAATATTCATAAGTGAGATGTTTTTTATTAAGACTTAAGAAGTCAGAAGTATGATTCAATACCGGGTGCAACCACTTCTGACTTCTAAAATTACGCGTAACGTTATTGTTGTTTTACAAATTCAACGTTGGCGTGTATTTTCACTTCTTCGCCAAGTAAAACCCCACCGGTTTCCGATACCATGCCGAAGCTCACACCATAGTCCTTGCGGTTTAATTTACCGTTGAGTTCAAAGCCTGCGCGGGTATTTCCCCAGGGGTCGGTAGTTGTTCCGCCATATTCCACATCAAAAGTAACTTTTTTGCTGGTGCCGCGCATGGTAAGGGTACCGTGCAGTTTATAATCGCTGTCAGTTATTTTTTCCAGCTTCTCGCCTTCAAAAATAAGTTGCGGGTGGTTTTCGGCATCAAAAAAATCGCCTGTGCGCAAGTGGGCATCGCGCTGCTCGTTGTTGGTGGTAATGGAGGCCACATCGGCCGTAAAATGCACCTTGCCGGTTGCAAAATCATCACCCATGGTGTCAACTGTGGCGTTAATGCTTTTAAAATACCCGGTTACATTTGAAATCATTAAATGTTTAACCTTGAATTGCAGTTCGGCATGCGTGGGGTCAAGGGCCCATTTGGTTGTGATCATAATTTTTTTTTAAATTTATTTGTATATACAACAAATGTACTTACTTTTACTATATAAAAGAAAGTACTTTACTTTTGTATAGTACTATACTTTGGTATAGCAACTGGTAAACATATGGCAACAGTCAAAAAATACGTTCAAAAGGACAAAGGCGAATGCACCAGGGCCATTTTACCCGTGCGCGATGCACTGGATATTTTAAGCGGCAAGTGGAAACTTCCCATTATAATAGCGCTTTCGTTCGGCAACAAGCGGTTCGGGGAATTAAAAAAAGAGGTACCGGGTATTACCGACAAAATGCTGTCGAAGGAATTGCGTGATTTGGAAATGAACCAGCTTGTAAAACGCACAGTGTATGATTCGGTACCGGTAATTGTGGAATACTCCATGACCAGCTACGGACAAACGCTTGATGAGGTAATTGAAGCATTGCGGGCATGGGGCACAACACACCGTAAACGAATCAGGGGCTAGTAGAGAATCGTTATGCGTTAATTGGAATGGCCTGGTGACAAATAACGATTAGCCATTAACCTTTTTCTTTGGAATCGACAAACTCTTCCATTCACCACTCTTCAGTTGCTTCGCATAAAACACAATTTGTCCAACGTGGTACGAATAGTGCGCCAGCTGCCGGTGTATGGCATCCATCAGTGAAAGGCCCTCGTTGCGGATGTAAATTGTTTCCAATAATTCTTCAGGTTTAATGCTGTCCAACGCATCAAACAAACACTGCCAGCCCTCGTTCCATTTTTTCATAAGCTCTGCCTTGTCTTTTTTTGGCGGGCTCATAAATTCTTCATCGCGTTTGCGCCATTTTTTTTCACCGTCCTCCATCATGAAATTGGTCCATCGGCTCAGCATATTGCCGTGCAAATGCTGAATAATAATGGCAATGCTGTTTACGTTGTCATCGTTCATGGGAACAAATAATTGATTGGGGATTAACTGGTCAATGGCTTTTTCGCCCAATGATTTATAGGTTTGAAATTGCTTTTTAACGCTTTCTACAAATGTTGTTTCTATTCCCATGATTGTTCGTTATTCAAGGTGTGTTGGATTTATTTTTTATAATTGCCAATTACTTTTGGTACATCAACTTCGTAATCTTTTTTGTTTTCTTCCCAGGAAAGCACCTGAAATTCGGGCGTTTTATACAACCATTCTTCCGGTTCCCCATCGGCATTGCGCATGTCCTGCTCAATTACCTTACCGGTAAAATAACCCACTACCACCAAACTATGCCCGCTTTCATCCATGGTTGGAAATTTTTTTGGCGTTACGGCTGAAATCCAGGGACCATCATTGGTACCGGCACTTACGCCAATATAATGTGCAGGGCATTCACACCCCCAACCCATGGAACGTACCACCATGGGCATTTTTACTTTTTCCTTTATTCCCTTTTTGGCATTTTCAACACGTTGGTCCATCCACGTTTTTACCGAATCACCCATGTCAGCATACGTTTGCGCCCGGCTTTGTAGTATAGTAAATGTGAATAAAACTGCAAAAATAAATGACCTTATCATAGCTTGTTGATTTGTCCAAATTTACATAAATTATCGGATTTACCAACCGGGAATTTAATTGGTAAGTACAAGCAGGTTTTGGCTTATATTTGGCTTATACCCCATGTACAGATTTTTTTTCGTTTCGCTTTTATTCCTTTTTTGCCCCTGCTTTCAGATCAGGGCACAGGTCAATGTTGATTCGTTGAAAAAAGTTTGGCGCAATAAAAACCTGCACGATACACTGCGCATGAAAGCACTTGATGATTTGGCATGGGCAGGGTATCTTAATGCGAATCCTGACAGTGGGTTTTATTACGCACAACAACTTTACCAATTTGCTGAATCAAAAAAAAGATTGGGATTTGCTGCCAATGCGCTTAACACAATGGGCAGCGCCCGCTATTTGCTTGGCGATTACGAAGGAGCCCTGAAATACCTTGAAAAAAATCTTCAATTGGCAAAACGCCTTGGCAGCAATGCAAAAACAGCTTCAGCGTACAGTAACATGGCCAGCGTGCTTTACGAACAGGGGAATTATCCGAAAGCGCTCGCGTGCCAGTTGGAAAATTTGCGCCTTGAAGAGCTGGCAAAAGACTATGCCGGCATTGCCAATGCCAACAACACAATTGGCGCCTTGTACCAGGCACAAAATGATTTTAAACGCGCAATCGTTTATTATGAAAAAGCCTTAAAGGCTGCCAATAAAGCCAACGATGATTATACACGGGCAAGTGCTTTGGCAAACCTGGCCGTTGAATACGGCCGCAGCGGCAAAGTGCAAAAGTCAATTGACGCCTATTTGCGAAGTGCCGGTATTTTTGAAAAATCAGGTGATGTAAGAGGCGTTTCAACCAATTTGAATAACCTTGCCACTTTATACATTGATTTGGGCAAGCTGGATGAAGCGAAGAAATACCTGGACAAAAGTTTAGCCATGCAAGAAACAACTGGTGACAAGGAAGGCCGGGCCAATTCGCTGCAGGCATTTGCCTATTTATATTTCAAATGGAGCGAATATTCAAAATCCATCAACTATTCAAAAGAATCATTAAAAATAAGCGAAGAAATAGGGTCGTTGTCACTGGCAAGGGAAAATGCAAAAAATTTATACCTGTCATATAAAGAAACTGGCGATTTTAAAAATGCGCTGGCTATGCATAAATATTTTACCAAAATTAAGGACAGCATAAACGGCATTGAATCACGAAGGGGATTGTTGCGGCAGGAATTTAAGTACATATATGAAAAAAAAGCCATTGCTGACAGTACACGGCAGGCGGGCCGGGAGCGTATAGCGAAAGCCAACCTGAATAAAAAAAGAATGCTGCGCTATGCTCTATATGGCGCTGTTGGTCTATTGCTCGTTTTTGGCGCTTTTATGCTTAACCGTTTACGGGTAGCGCGCAAGCAGCGTAACATTATTCGCAGGCAAAAAGCCGAATCGGAATTGCAAAAAGCCTTGATTGAAGCCAAGCAGCGTGAAGTGCTTGACAGTATTTATTATGCCAGGCGCATTCAATTCGCCTTGCTTCCATCGCTTAAAATGATTGCACGCAGTTTGAACCGAAAAGGGGGGGAAACCGGATGAAAAAGTTATATTTAATACTGTTGTTGTTTGGCGTAGTGAAAAGCAAAGCCCAATTGACCCCACAACAAGAGCGTCAAATCGACTCGCTGAGGCAAATTATCAAAACAACCAAAAGCGACACGGTACGGCTCAATGCCATGTATGCCTGGGACGGTATAATTTACGTTTTTGATGCCGACCTTGATTTAAAGCTCAGCAACGAAATGTTAGCGCTCGCCCGAAAAAAATTGACGAAAAATCCGGGAAGTAAAGAAAAGTTTTTTTATCAAAAATTTGTCGCAGATGCGCTTAATAACATTGGGCTGGTGTATGCCGGCAGGGGTGATTATAAAACAGCTGAAAAGTGTTATAAAGAAAGCTATGCAGTGGCAAAAAAAATAAACAGTGAAAGGCGTGTTGCACATGCTTTAAATAACCTGGGTAACCTGAAATACAGTCAAGGTGCTTATAAACAATCCATCAGTTATTACAACAAAACACTTGTGCTAGCGCAAAAAAACAACAGCATTCACGAAATTTCATCGGCTTACAATAACCTGGCCAATTCGTACCAGGAAATGGGCAATACCCTTCTTGCCATTAAATTCCATACCAAAGGGCTTGAGCTTGCCGAAAAGACCAAAGACCAGTTGAGCATTGCAACTTCTTACCTCAATATCGGGAACGTATATGGGTTAAGCGGAAATAAGACCGAAGCATTGAATTTTTACAATAAAGCCCTGCATATTGCTGAAAAAATTGAGAACAGCGATATATGGGCGGGAGCGCTTGCAAGCATTGGTAATATTACTGTTGAACAGGGAAAGTATGCTAAGGCCGCTGTGTATCTTAAAAAAGCAAAAGAATTGCTGGAAAGTTCAGGCAATTTGGGAAAACTGGCTAATGTTTACTGCGACCTGGCCAATTTATATGCCATTAAAAAAGAGTATACCAACGCTTTTGAATTGTGTAACCGCGCGCTGGCTATACAGCAACAACTGAATGACTTGCAGGGCAAATGCGCTTCGCTTTCAAGCATGGCGTATATTTACCTGGAAACGGGAAAATTTGCGAAGTCAATTGAATTGGCAAAGGCTTCTTTAAAAATTTCGCGTGAAATAGGGTTTTTACCGGGCACACGCAGCGCTTACAAGGTGCTTATGTTTGCTTATGAAAAACAAAATGACTACAAAAACGCTCTTTTGACAAGAGAGCTTTTTGCAGGTATAAGCGACAGCATTTCCAATAAGGATTCAGAAAAAGAAATTGTACGGCAGGAATACCGGTACCTGTACGCCAAAAAAGCGATGGCCGATAGTGTAAAACACGCGCAGAAGCACGCTGTTTTAAGCGCCAAACTCAAAGAGGAAGAAACCCAGCGGTATGTATTATATGGGGGGATTGTTTTGTTTTTTTTGCTTGCCGCTTTTATCATTCAGCGGTTTCGTGTAACACAAAAACAAGGCA
>DASPJQ010000179.1:0-9049 GCA_035628535.1 Flavobacteriales bacterium
TTGATACGGCTGTTGTAGGTGCCGGCCTTGCCGGTTGTACCCTGGCTTTTCAACTGAAACAAGCCGGTCACCGGGTATTGCTTATTGATCAACCCGCCCTGTCATCTTCATCACGTATTGCAGCGGGGGTTTACAACCCCATTGTGTTCAAACGCACCACGCTTGCCTGGAAAGCGAAGGAAACCATTGTACATTGTATTGATTTTTACGATGAAGTACAGCAACAAACAAAATCCCATTTTCATGTAAAATCTGACCTTTACCGTATTTTGTCGGGTTATGAAGAACAAAATGAATGGGTACGCAAATCGGGTATGGCCGTTTATGATCTGTTTATGGAAGATGTGGTATATACCGAACCGTTACCGCACTGTGTTTCCCCGTTCGGATATACACGTGTAAAAAATACCGGTTATATTCTTACCAATGAGTTTATGCATGCCGTAAAAAGCCACGTAGGAACTGAAAACTGCCTTGCAGAACAATTCAATCCTTTAAAGCTAACGGTTGACCAAACTGGTTTTACATATGGTACTGTTAAATTTAATGCGGTTGTTTTTTGCGAAGGGCATTTGGTATTGCGGAATCCCTGGTTTGACCATGTTCAGCTTTACCCCGTTAAGGGCGAAATCATTGAAATTGAAAACAGGCGGCTTGAGTCCGATACGCTTTACAGCAGTGGCGTGTACATGCTTGTACAACCCAATGGGCTCATTAAAATTGGCGGAACTTACGATTGGAACCACCTTGATGAAGTGCCTACCGAAAGTGGTAGAAATGAGCTTTTGGACAAAACAAGAAGCTTTTTCATGGGAGAGATCCATGTAAAATCACATAGAGCCGGCATACGGCCGGCCGTAAAAGACCGCAGGCCAATAGTTGGACGACACCATCAATTTAAAAACATGTATATTTTAAACGGCATGGGTACCAAAGGCGTTAGTTTGGCTCCATGGTGCGCGCAACAGCTGGTGAATTTGATTGAAAAAGATATACCGGTGGATAAAGAAATTGATGTAAACAGGTTTATATAAATGAGATTTTTGATGTAAGAACGCAGATTTATATTCGATACAATCAGACTTCTGAAATCATCCATAAAAACTTATCTCCTTAAATGTGGTTTACGTTTATACAACGCAATGGCCTGTACAATGGTATCTTCAATTTTAACCCCCATTGTGGCTTTCATTCGTTCGGCTACTTTCCTTGCCTCTGCATGGCTTGAAAATTCTCCCAGAAAAAACTTTTCGCGGGTAAGGCCATACAGGTACATTTCAAAACTTATCTGCTGGGTGATTTTTTCACGTGAACCGTACATGGACGATGCCCCGCTGCTGAAAAATGCAGAAAGACCTTTGGCAACCTTCCGTTCAAAAACAATGCTCACCATTTCAAAACCGGTAAGGTCGGTTTCTTGTTTCTGCCTGAATACAAAAAAATCGGTATAGTTTTTAACCTTGCGGTTATCATAATCAATTTCGGTCCCTTCAATTGAAACGATCAAAACAAACGCAACAGCAAAACAGGGGATACTCAAAAGCCATAAATGGTGCGTGTAACAAAGCGCTACGGCCAATACCAGCAATGCAATACCCGGTATGGTAAATTGTGGTTGAAAGCCGGGATAATAATGTATACGTTGGGTCATAGGCGAGCAGGTTTGGGGTATAACGTAACTTATTGAAAAAAGTAACCAACTAATTTGAACAAATGAAATGGAACCGTGCACCTGAACGCTTTCTTTTCATAACAGGTAATTAAATTTGATGCAGTTGAATTTACGGTAGATTTTAATAATGGTGCCTTTCGAAACATTATTTCACCGCTCTTTTAATACTGCATCCTACAGGCTTGGTATCGTTATTTTTTATTTTTTTTCCTTTACTCAATGACTCAAGTGCTGTTTCCAGGTAGTTGTCCTTCACACCGGCCGAACTTTTCACATTGTCGTCAATGGCCCCACGGTAAACAAGCTTCATGTTTTTATCAAACAAAAATACATGTGGGGTGGTTTTTGCTCCAAAAGCATTGGCCAAAGCACTTTCTTCATCCAATACATAAGGCATTTTAAACCCTTTTTCTTTTGCGCGCGCCTGCATATCCTCCAATCCATCGCCTGCACCGCGTTTACCATGGTTTGAATTGACCAATACCATACCCACCTTTGCAGCGGTTGCCTTATCGTATACGGCATTGTAACGTCCGTCCCATCCTTCACTGTCGGAACCGTTTCCGATTACAAACGGACAGGTATTACAACTGAATACGACAAGTAACCCGTTGCCTGCTTTAAATTCGCTTAACGATTTCATGGTATTGTCAATGCCCTTCATTTTCACATCGGGCATGGGGCATTTGGTGCCAATTTCAATGGTCTTGATTTCTGTGTTGTCAATAAATGCAAGCCCTGTGAAACAGGCTATTGCAATAAATAAGGTAGCCTTCATATGGTTTTTTTTACATGTTTAAATTAATGATTTTTAGACTAAGTATGCACAATTTTTCTATCTTTAATCGCTATACTTTGTTAAATTATGGGAGTCATACGACCGTTCGATTTTAAAAAATGGATTGATGAAAACCGCCATTTGCTTAAACCGCCAATTGGCAATAAGGTTATTTACCACGATACCGAATTTATCGTCATGGTTGTTGGTGGTCCCAACGCCCGCAAAGATTATCACCTCAACGAGAGTGAGGAATTTTTTTACCAGTTGGAAGGCGATATAATTGTTCGCATCCAGGAAGACGGTAAGGCTGTTGATATTAAAATAAAAGAAGGAGAAATATTTTTATTGCCTCCCAACATTCCGCATTCGCCCAACCGGCCGGCCAATACCATTGGATTGGTAATTGAACGCAAGCGTAAGCCCGAAGAACTGGACGGTTTGTTATGGTTTTGCGACAAGTGCAACCACAAATTATTCGATAAGCGTTTTTACATGCGTAGCATTGAAAAGGATTTCCTGCCTACATTCAGGGAATTTTACTCCAGCATTGACCACCGCACCTGTAAAAACTGCGGGCATGTGATGGAAATTGACGAGCGTTTTAAGTGATGCATTCCAATTTCACAACTGCCCAAGACACCAGGTATACATAGAAAAGAAATGAACAAACTTTTCACGATAGACGTACATACGCACATTCTTCCCGAAAACTTTCCCAACTGGCGCGATAAATTTGGTTATGGCGGATTTGTTTCACTTGAACATCACAAACCGTGTTGCGCCCGCATGATGATTGACAATAAATTTTTCCGCGAGATTGAAGACAATTGCTGGAGCCCTGAAACACGCATGCGCGAATGCGACCACCATCATGTTGATGTACAGGTTTTATCAACCGTACCGGTACTGTTTTATTACTGGGCCAAAGCCGAACATGCGTTTGAAACATCAAAATACCTCAACGACCATATTGCAGAAGTGGTACACCGTTATCCAAAACGTTTTGTGGGATTGGGTACATTACCCATGCAGGCCCCCGATTTGGCCATAAAGGAACTTGAACGCTGCAAAAAACTCGGTTTAAAAGGCATCCAGATAGGATCACACATCAATAAATGGAATTTAGATCACCCGAATTTATTTCCCGTATTTGAAGCCTGCCAGGAACTGGACATGTGCGTATTTGTGCATCCCTGGGATATGATGGGGCAAAAAAAAATGCAGCGGTACTGGCTGCCCTGGCTGGTTGGCATGCCTGCCGAATCAAGCCTGGCCATTTGCAGCATGATATTTGGTGGCGTATTTCAACGGTTACCCAACCTGCGTGTTTCGTTTGCTCATGGCGGAGGTAGTTTTTTACCTACCATAGGCCGCATACAACACGGGTTTGACGTACGACCTGATTTATGTGCTATTGATAACAACGTTCCACCCCGTGAATACCTTGGAAAATTCTGGGTTGACGCATTGGTGCATGATCCGCCCATGCTTGACTACATCATCACCCTTATTGGCGCCAACCGCGTGAGCATGGGTACCGACTATCCTTTTCCATTGGGAGAATTGGTGCCGGGGGAGCTCATCAACAGCATGCCTTATAGTGATGCAAAAAAAGAAATCCTGCTTTCAGGATCGGCACTTGAATGGTTAGGGATGAAAAAAGAGCAGTTTTTACATTAAAACGTTGGTTTCACCCCCCGTTGCGTGCAAGTCAAGCGTTTATACTGTAAATTACGCTTATGAAAAAAACCGTTTACCTGTTTTTTGTCGCATTGATGTTTACCGGCTGTAAAAAAGAAACGCCTCCGCAGGCATACACGCTTTGCGAATCGGCTGAGTGTTACCACTATTTGCAGACCTGGAAAAACCTGTTCATGCAACGCAACAACATGACGGCTGAATATTTCAATGCTCACATTTTTCCTTTTTTTTCCCAAATGCAAACCTGGGACGAAGGCGTATCGTTCAATATACGTTATCATGTTAAAATTGACTGGATGATTTGCAGCCTATCTGACCAGTTTATTGTATACATTGATTCTGATTCATACCCTGGTTTGGGTGTTCCACGGCACACCTTTTTAGCAGAAAGTGAGATAAACCAGGTGCTGGACTACCCTGCTTTCGGCTCGGAAATAACTACCGTTGCCAGTCTTGATCACCTGGCTTTTCCAACCAATAACGCTGCCTGGATTAACGCTGCTTCTACGGCCGGTATTTCGCTGGGTAACGGTTCGTTTGTATATGGTCCTGCTTATGGTTTGCCAGCCAATGGTCACCCCTATCTTAACTGTTCAGGAACGGTAAACGAAAGCGCCAACCAATGCCGTTTTATATCGCTTGATTTATATACTGCCCATTGCCAAATAAGCGATGAACCTTGTGCAGTGTTTTAAACACTATTTTGTTTTATAACGGTTTATTTTGATAATTGTAGCGGTGATTTGAGGACCCGATAAACCTTGCTAAGAAACAATATCCCCTGTTGACTGGCTTGCATCAGTTGGCGGAATATTGGTGTTTTCATTTATCGCTGGGGTGTCTTTCTTTTTGCCGAAAAATGATTTTTGTTTCAACACAAGAATGGCCACGCCAATGCTGATGGAACTGTCAGCGATATTAAATATGGGCGGAAAAAACGAGAACGAAACCATGTCGACCACATTGCCGAACAGGAAAGGTGCATAGCCGCCTTCTTTAGGAAGGAATTCTGCAATTTGCAATTCATAGCTCTCGCTGAAAAGCAAACCGTAAAACATGCTGTCAATCATGTTGCCGAACGCTCCGGCAAAAATAAGTCCTATGCAAACAATCAAAAGCGTTTGTGCTTTTTGACGTATGAGCTTGCGCAAGTACCAGGCAATGCCAATAATGGCAAGCAAACGGAAAACACTAAGGGCCAGTTTTCCCCAGGTACTTCCCGAACCGCCAAGCTCGGTACCAAAGGCCATTCCCCTGTTTTCAATAAAATGAATGTGGAACCATGAAAAAACCTCGTAACTCTCACCCAGGTAAAAATGCGTTTTAATGTAAATTTTTACCAGCTGATCAACCAGTAAAACCGAAAATATGGTTATAAGCGCAGCACGCATGGGTTGCTAAATTAACGATTGCGGTGAATTGGAGGCGGGATTTAAGGAAATTTTAGATTAGATATGAATACAGAGATATGAGACGTGAGAAACCGAACCACAGGGACACAACTATTTATTATTACCAGAACCATTCAAACGAACCATTTTAAAGCCGAATTTGTTGTATGCAATTGCGTTCAAAGGCGCCTGCCTGCATCTGTTCAACTCCAAATAATTTTAGCGTTATGGTGCATTGAGGCTTCGTTTTCGCCTCTTTTTCCCATGTCTTACATCCAATATCCAAATAAAAAGCCCCAACTTTCATTGGGGCCCTCTTTCATATAAACATAACTTAAAATTAGTTCTGCATATTTTTCGCTTCAATGCTAAGCGTAGTATGCGGTACCAGCTTGAGGCGTTCTTTATTGATCAAACGTCCTGTTACACGGCAAACACCGTAGGTTTTGTTTTCAATACGTATAAGGGCGGCTTCAAGGGCCTGGATAAATTTTTCCTGGCGGCCGGCAAGCTGTGCCGTTTCTTCGCGGCTCAACGTTTCGCTTCCGTCTTCCATCATTTTAAATGTTGGCGAAGTGTCATCGGTACCATTATCGCTGGTATGCGTTAATGAGCTGCGCAACATATCAAGGTCTTTACGCGCCTCAGCCAATTTTGCAAGAATAATTTCTTTGAATTCTTTTAATTCATCATCGTTATAACGTGTACGCTCATCTATCTTTCCGGCCTTGGTGTGGTCCATTGCTTTTTGATTGGTGTAAAAAACAGTTGGCTTACCTTGTGGTACGGGAGGTTTTGGCAAACTTTTTACATCTACCGTTTTGCGCATCATGCTTTCATACTGCGGTTTGGCTGGTTTTTTTTCAACCTTGGCAGGCTTTGCAGGCTTAATGGGCTCGGGTTTTGGTACCTTGGCTTCAACTACCTTGACTGGTTTTGCAGGTTTGGCCGGTTTTACCGGTTTAGCTGCTTTAACAGGTTTGGCTGGTTTGGCTGGTTTCTTAGCTACCGCTTTTTTAACGGGTTTTTTAGCAACGGCCTTTTTAGCAGGTTTTGCGGCTTTTTTGGCCGGTTTTAATGCTTTTTTAGCCGGTTTTGCAGCTTTTTTAACGGGTTTTGCTACTTTCTTAGCGGGTTTCTTTGCCGGCTTTGCAGCCTTTTTAGCAGGTTTTTTTACGGCTTTTTTGGCCGGTTTAGCTGCTTTTTTTACTGTCTTTTTCTTTGAAGCCATTTCTCACGTCCTCCTTTATTATTTAGTGTTTTCAAAGGCCACTTGTTTAAAAGTCCCAGGAAAACCGCGCAAATATATCAAAATAAAAATCAGTAAGCGGTTATTTCACAAATAAAAATTAAGGCAAAAACTTACTGACATCCAGTTTTTTACGAAAAAATTCAAGCTTTTTGAAGGCTTATGCGGGTCAATATACCGTCTTCAAGGTCCAATTCATGGGCATTATTTCCCAATTCGTCTACCAAAACAAGAGAATTGGCAAGCACTTCAGAACATATGTATTTCATGTTATTGGTCACGGCCTCGTTTATTTCATCAAACTTCAGCAGCTTGATGTCGATTTTATCGGTTACATCAAGTCCTGAGTCCTTGCGAAGGTTCTGAATCCTGTTCACAAGTTCCCTGGCAATGCCCTCCTGGCGTAATTCGGTTGATACGTTAATATCAAGTGCAACGGTGAGCCCGCCCTCGGCAAGCACACTCCAGCCTTTTATGTCGCTTGTTGCAATTTCCACATCTTCCAACGTCAAAAGCACTTCGGTGCCCTGTATGGTAAGCTTCAATTCTCCTTTCGACTCAATTTCGGCAATGGTAGCGTTGTCAAAGGCCTTTACGGCATCGGCAAGGTCTTTCATTAATTTGCCATATTTTTTGCCCAGGGTTTTAAAATTGGCTTTGGCGGTTTTGTTAAACAACGGGTTATTGGCATTGACCAATTCTATTTCTTTTATGTTTACTTCTGAAAGTATCAGGCCGCTCACTGCCCGCAGTTGGCGTTCCATGGTTTGGCTGGTAACCGGCACCATGATTTTTTGCAAAGGCTGGCGCACACGCAGGTTCTCTTTCCTGCGTAAACTTAATGCCATTGATGAAACGCGCTGGGCCAATTGCATGCGCTGTTCCAGGTCAATGTCAATTATTTTTTCGTTGGCCAGGGGGAAATCGGTTAAGTGTACTGAATCTGCTTTAATGCGTCCTGTTGCTTTATTCAAATCGCAGAACAAACGCTCAGCATAAAAAGGCGCAATGGGTGACACCAGTATGGCTACTGTTTCCAAACAGGTGTACAGGGTTTGGTAGGCAGCAACCTTGTCATGCGAATATTCGCCTTTCCAAAAACGCCTGCGGCACAAACGCACATACCAGTTACTCAAATTGTCAATTACAAAACTTTCAATCTGCCTGGCCGCATTGGTGGGCTCATAATCGGCATAATTCGCATCCACCTCTTTTACCAATGAATTTAGCTTTGATAAAATCCAACGGTCTATTTCAGGGCGTTCGTTTACCGGTATTTCAGCCTGCTCGTAATTGAACCCGTCAATATTGGCATACAGGGCGAAAAATGCGTATGTGTTATACAGCGCGCGGAAAAATGTGCGCTGCGTTTCGGCAATCAGCTCTTCGTTAAACTTTAAATTGTCCCACGGTGGCGCATTGCTGATCATGTACCAGCGTATGGCATCAGGACCGTATTTTGGCAGCACCTCAAACGGATCAACCGCATTTTTCAAACGTTTGCTCATTTTTTGTCCGTTCTTGTCAAGCACAAGCCCATTTGACACCACGTTTTTATACGCTACCGAATCAAAACAAATGGTGGCAATGGCATGCAACGTATAAAACCAGCCGCGGGTCTGGTCAACGCCTTCGGCAATAAAATCGGCCGGGAATTCTTTACCATCATCAATCTTTTCTTTGTTTTCAAAGGGGTAATGCCATTGCGCATAGGGCATTGATCCGCTGTCAAACCAAACATCAATCAAATCAAGTTCACGCTTCATGGGTTTGCCTGTAGGTGAAACAAGAATAATGTCATCAACATATGGGCGATGCAAATCAAATACATTGTAGTTTTTAGTGTCAAAATTTCCGGGTACGAACCCTGCAAGCGGGTTTTTTTGCATCAGCCCGGCCTTCACTGCTTTTTCACATTCGTTTTTTAATTCCTCCATACTGCCAATGAAAATTTCTTCATTGGTTTCGCTGCGCCAAATGGGAAGTGGTACACCCCAGTAACGCGAACGCGATAAATTCCAGTCATTGGCGTTCTCCAGCCAGTTTCCAAAACGGCCGGTACCCGTGCTTTGGGGTTTCCAGTTTATTTGCTGGTTCAATTCAGCCATGCGTTTACTTATGCTGGTTATGCGTATAAACCATGAATCCATGGGGTAATACAATACAGGCTTGTCGGTACGCCAGCAATGCGGATACGTATGCTCGTATTTTTCCTTTTTAAAAAGCTTACCTTCATTTTGCAGCTTTAAAATAAT
>DASPJQ010000180.1:0-1042 GCA_035628535.1 Flavobacteriales bacterium
CGGCCTCCGACCTCGCTCATTGAGCGGTAATGTAATGTCCGGATTAAACTCAACCACACCTTTTACAGCGGTTAACATCGCGTTACTCGGCGTACCTTTTTGATCAATCGAGTCGGCAATTTTGGCCTCAACGTATAAATCGATCTCACCTGTTGCGCCGGATTTAGCATAAGGATAAACGGTTTTAACCCCTTGCGCATCTGCGGCCCATATACGATAATCACCACCGGCCCCGCCTTGTGGTTCCAACCGGTACGAATTTAAAATAGCTGTGCGGTACTCCTCAGTTGTTTCCGCAGCTTGCGGCGCAGTGATCTCACTTTGTACCGTTACCTTGCTATCGATGTTTGCAATAGGTGCAGTGATTGTGAGTTTATCGCTTATGTTTAATTTGCCCTCCAAGCCAGGCGTTAAGGATCGCAACTGTATTGTGCCGCTGGTGCCTGGCATAGTAAACGGATTATCGAGCGTAAACACAATGCCTGGACTCAAAGCATCGTCGTCACTTTTCCATTGTGTTAACGCTGGTATAACCACACCGTTGGAGCCGGTAATT
This sequence comes from Flavobacteriales bacterium, assembly GCA_035628535.1. Lineage (GTDB taxonomy): Bacteria > Bacteroidota > Bacteroidia > Flavobacteriales_D > UBA2798 > DASPJQ01. The sequence continues at coordinate 557 of DASPJQ010000180.1, forward strand.
GTAACCTGATATTTTGCAGCAACAGCGGGAAAAGGATTGCGTCCAAGTTTTACCCGACCGAATCTTTCAAGCGTACCGCCGAGGCTTTCCGGATCAGCCGTGTCAGGAAAAATGTTTTTCTGTGTATTGGCAACAGCAAGGTAAAACTCCTTCAGTTTACCGGCCTGCACCGCAACCAATGCGCGCAAAAAACTTTTTCCGGTTGTCGGAATAACAATGCCATACGCTGTTTCAAGAGCGGTTTTTATGGATGTGTTTAACTGTTGTAATGTTGGTATTGTTATCATTTAAACAAAAAAGTCATTATTAAAATCCAAAATGAAAAAGTCTCCGTCCGATTTTTTCCGGTAATTGACAATCGTAATAACCCCGCCTCCGGCTGGCTTTGTTATTTTTATATTTATTGTCAATCTGTCCAAGCCTGGTAACGTTACCTCAACCTCAACTTTATATCCCATGTCAGATATAAATTTCATATCTGATTTT
>DASPJQ010000181.1:0-3823 GCA_035628535.1 Flavobacteriales bacterium
TACAACAACAACATTGTGCCGGTGGTTTACCAGCTGGGTTCGTTGGGTGCCAGTGGCGATTTGGCCCCGCTGGCACATTTGACCTTGCCGCTCATTGGTATGGGCGAAGTATTTTATAACGGTGACCGCACTACTGCAGAAATTGCGTTTAAAAATGCGGGTTTATCACCCATAAAACTTGATGCCAAAGAGGGCCTTGCCCTTTTGAACGGTACTCAGTTTATGTGCGCTTACGGTGTTGAGGTTGTAGAACAATTCTCGCAGGTACTGCAACTGGCCAATTTAATTGCAGCTGTAAGCATTGAAGCGTTTGACGCAAGGCCTGAACCGTTTAATCCACTTGTTCATCATGTACGGGTGCATGCGGGCCAGTTGATAACAGCGCAGGAAATCAACCGCAACCTTGAAGGAAGCGAGTTGTTTAACGGTAAAAAAGAACACGTACAGGACCCGTATTCGTTCCGGTGTATTCCGCAGGTGCATGGGGCCAGTTATGATGCCCTTCAAAATGCAAAAGCTATTTTTAATACAGAAATAAATTCGGTAAGTGATAATCCAACAATTTTTCCCGATAATGATCTGATCATAAGCGCAGGTAATTTTCACGGTCAGCCACTGGCCATGGCATTGGATTATTTGGCTATAGCCATTGCCGAACTGGGAAGCATTTCAGAAAGGCGTATTTATAAACTTATTTCAGGCACACGCGGCTTGCCTGCTTTCCTTGTGAAAAAACCGGGGATTAATTCAGGATTCATGATTCCGCAATACACTGCAGCCGGCATCGTAAGTCAAAACAAACAGTTATGCACCCCGGCCAGTATTGACACCATTGATTCATCAAACGGGCAGGAAGACCATGTGAGCATGGGCGCCAATTCAGCCACCAAATGTTACCGCGTTTTGGAAAACACCAAACGTATTTTAGCCATTGAACTCATGAATGCGTGCCAGGCGCTTGAGTTCCGTAACCCTGAAAAATCGTCCAAAACCATACAGCATTTACTGGCTGAGTACAGGCGCCATGTCCCTTTTGTAGAAGACGATGTGCTCATGAAAAAACTCATGGACGACAGCCATAAATTCCTTGAAAACAAAAGAAAGTCAGTAAGTTAACCTGTTCGTTGAATTTAATTATTGTTAAATCATTTAATTGGTATACGTTTAGTACGAATCTTGCGTAATTTTATGCAGTAAACATCAATTAAAACTATTGAAAATGAAAAAAGTAATTTTAAGCATAGCACTGGTTGCTTTCATGGGCGTAACAGCTGTGTCGGCTGCAACTGTAATCACTGAAAAAGAGAAAACAGAAAAGACTGACAAAAAAAGCAAGAAGAAAAAATCAGCCGACAGTAAATCATGCTGCAAAAAAGAAACAAACGGTCATTCGTGCTGTAAAAAAGGCGGAGAAGAAAAAGCGGCTCATTAAGAAGAGTCAACTGTATAAAAAATTAAAGCCCGTCAAAAACGGGCTTTTTTATTTAACTATTACTTCTTATTATTCAAAATCTGGTTGGCGTTGGCCAGGAAAGCAACTTCTTCTTTGCCCGCTTCAGCACCGGTTGGGTATCCCAACGAACCATAGGCACTTAACGTATAGTGGTTTTTTTCGGGGTCTTTTTCGGCCTTGAATATCCAGCAGGTTGGATAACCCGTAACCTGGAATGCCTGTTGCAGGTTTGAGTTTTGTTGTTGCAGTTCAGGCGTTAGTTGTTTCCGTCTTGGAAAATCCAATTCAAGCAAAACTACGTTTTTATCGGCCCATTCTTTAAATGCGTCCTTGGCAAAAACATCGCGTTGCAATTTCATGCACCATCCGCACCAATCACTGCCGGTAAAAAAAGCGAAAAGCGGCTTACCGGTTTTTTCAGAAACCTGGTTGGCTTCCGACATATCGGTATACCATTTCAGCTCAGGCGCAGGTGTTTTGGCACGTCCGGCCGTAAGGCTGGCAAGAAGCGCAAGTGCAACAACAGGTATAAGGAAAAATTTCATTTTCATATTCATACAAGTATTATTTTTTGGAATCGTTTTCGGTTTTTAACAAAAGTTCAACAGTTTCCATATGCCTAAATTAACGAAAAATTGTGCCAAAAAGTTGTTAAAGACTTGTTAAGTACCCTCAAAAATCAGGTTCCAATGTTGGAAAGCAATCGCTGCCATTTCACAATATTGATGCGTGTAATTTCCTGTTGAAATGTAACGAAAAGGAAGGTTTAAGTTGGTTAATAGCCTTTTGGGAACTGGCCTGATAAATGTGCCTTACTTTTCGTATTCTTTTGGAAACTTGGCGTTACATTGTTCCTTTACTTTTTCCTCAAATTTTTGTGTGGCAATTTTAATAGTAGACCTGCTTTGTATTCCCTGCTTGCGCAAATCCTCCAGCATATAGTCAAATTGCTGGTCGTACATGGCACGTGCCATGCCGTTAACTGATTTATTACAAAACCGGATCGCATACTCTTCAGTAGTATCCTCAATGGTTTTCATTTTCTGTTCTTCACTCATCCCGCATCCGCTAAGGAAAGTGATGGCGACTAAACTGGCCATTTTTCCCAATGTATTCATAACATTTTTATTCACCACCTAATTTACGAAATTGGAACGTTAAAACCTATAAAAGTTGATTGAATGTGTAAAAAGCTAACACAAAAACAGTATTTGTTTAATTGTGTGAGCTGGTTGAATTAAATTGTAAAAAAAGCAAATGGAAATTCTGTAACAACAGGCATGAAATTGTATAAATAAACCAATAGCCAATGAGCCGTCAAGCTGATTAAAGATGCAATTGGATAGAAAAAGGCCAATAAGCTAACTGAATTCAATGCAAAAAAATAATTGCGGGGTAAATTCAATCAGCTTATCAGCTTATTAATACATCGGTCTATTATTCTTCCGTAACGGTGGTATCGGTGCTAACCGTGTCGCCTGGTTCAGGTACAGGCATATTGTCTTTTGGCGCATCGGGGTGTTTGTCAGGGCACGATTCTTTTACCTTGGCATCAAATGCAGCAATGGCCTTGTCAACATCGGCCTGCTCGGTTATACCGTCTTCTTTTAGCTGATCAGTCAGGTAATCGAGTTTTTGCTGGTATTCGCCACTTTCGCATACCTGCTTGGCGCGCATATCGGCAGCGTCATTGATTTTTGTAGTTTTTTCTTCTTCGCTCATGCCGCCACAGCCGGCCAGCGCTAAAAGAGCAAGAGGTAATACTGATTTTAATTTCATACTCCAGGTTTTTAGTTTGGTGCTAATATAATAAAAGATGTGAGATATGTGACGTGAGATATCAGGGAAGAGTGAGGCCAGGCACAAAAAAAATGGTACTGAAGGACCAGGCCAGTTGTTTATTTTTCTGATTTCCTGTTCACTTCTTGCCCTTCAATTTACCTAAAGATCCAAACTTAGCCGCCAGGTCCTCCAGCGTATTTCCTTCAGTTACTTTTACTTTTGTCACAACACGTTCTTTTCCTTTATCGGTTGCCGGTGTAGTTGATGCACCAATGGCCTCTTTAATGCTAAGACCAATGCGCTTGCGCGTGATGTCAACTTCCATAACTTTTACTGTTACATGTTGGTGCAGTTTTACCACTTCATGGGGATCACTCACAAATTTATTGGCCAGGTGTGAAATGTGTACAAGCCCGTCCTGTTTTACGCCTACATCCACAAACGCCCCAAAATTTGTTATGTTGGTGACAATGCCCGGCAATACCATACCTTCGCGCAAATCTTCAATGCTGCGCACGTTCTGATCAAACTCAAACACCTTGGCCATTTGGCGTGGGTCGCGGCTTGGTTTTGAAAGCTCTTTAATAA
>DASPJQ010000182.1:0-2745 GCA_035628535.1 Flavobacteriales bacterium
TACTCAATGTTTATGTAAGCAAAGAGGCTTGTCCGCTTGAACTGGCGCCTACCGCCAGCACTACCGCAACATTGGCCATGGGCGATGCGTTGGCTGTTGCACTAATGAATGCGCGTAACTTTAAGGCTGAGGACTTTGCAAAATATCATCCTGGAGGAAGTTTGGGACGTAAATTGCTTACCACAGTGGGCCAGGTAATGTATAGCGATAATTTGCCGCTAGTAAGTGAAAGCAGCGACATGCGCACGGTTATATCAACCATGACCAAAGGAAGGCTTGGCCTGGCCGTTGTACACAGCAACAAAACCGTAAAAGGAATTATAACTGACGGTGACCTGCGCAGAAACATGGAAAAGCACGGTGATAAATTCTTCAAACTAAAAGCCCGCCAAATCATGACCAAAAACCCGAAAACCGTTGTAAATGAAATGAAAATGGCCGAGGCTGAAGACCTCATGAACGAACTAAAAATTACCTCGCTGTTGGTGACCAAAAACGGTAAAATTGAGGGTGTGGTGCAGTTGTATAGCATTAAGTAGGGGTTCGCCATCAATTACGCAAATTTTTTCCAGCCTGATTTTTTCCAATGGTGTAATGACCAGCAATTCCTGTAAAATTTCACATTTAAGGTATTAATTGGTGTAATTAGCTTCGCTGAACTACGTTTCGTGCAATTCGTGGCAGGTCTTTGTACTATTCAGGTTTTTTGTGCGTTGTATGCCGTTCAATGCGGGTGCTGTTGGTGTGTGTTGTTTTGTTGGTGGGTAAGGCCCGCCTGGGCGAAAATGAGTTTTTGCCTTATCCTAATCCTGCATGCAATTTTTTTAGCATAACCATTCCAATTGACTGCGAGCGTTACCAGATTGATGTTTTTGATGCAAAAGGAAAAATCGTCTATACCAATCCGTTTGTTCGCAAGGGTGAAACCAAAATCAATTGCCGTGACTGGATTCCCGGTGTGTATGTAGTTGCCATACAGGCCGGTGACATACGCAAAACATATAAACTGGTTAAAAATTAATTACTTACTTTTATCTGAATAAAACAGCCACGAATTTCACCAATGACACCAACCATTTGTACAATTCGTGCCCTTAGTGGCTTAATATGAATGATCTCTTTAAAAAACTAAAATCAAAACCTTTTATCATGGCCGGGCCCTGCATTATTGAGGGTGAAGGAATGGTGATGGACCTTGCCGAAAATTTAAAGGCAATGGTTGAAGGCCTTGGTTTCACCTATATTTTCAAAGCCAGTTTTGACAAGGCCAACCGCACCAGTGTTGAAGGTTATCGCGGTAGCGGTATTGAAACAGGATTGAAAATCTTACAAAAAGTCCGCGACACATATAAAATTCCCGTTATAACCGATATACACGAAAGCCACCAGGCCGAAACCGTGGCAAAACATGTTGACATTTTGCAGATCCCCGCATTTTTGTGCCGCCAAACCGATTTGTTGCTGGCAGCCGGAAAAACCGGTAAAGTCATCAACATAAAAAAAGCGCAGTTTTTAAGCGGAGCTGGAATGCAATTTGCGTTGAAAAAAGTTGAATCAACCGGCAATAAAAATATTTTATTGTGCGAGCGTGGCACCATGTTCGGGTATAACAACCTGGTGGTTGATTACCGCAATTTGGTTGACATGCAAAAATTCGGTTACCCGGTGGTAATGGATGTAACGCACAGTACGCAAAAACCGGGGGGCATGGGCGGCTCAAGCGGTGGCAACCGTGAGTATGCGCCCTATTTGGCAGCAGCGGCAGCGGCCGTTGGTGTAAAAGGTTTCTTTTTTGAAGTGCACCGTAACCCTGACAAAGCATTGAGCGATGGGCCGAACATGATTAAGTTTGATGAGTTCAAAAAGCTGCTGGAAGAGAATGTTGTGCCATTCCTGAGAAAATAGTTTGTTATGCGGGTTCTTTTTTTTATAGCCCTTTTTGGTTGCAAACATGTACCTGCTACAGCATTATTCAAAGCCGATACGGTTTTTTCAATGCAGGGTAAATTCAAACGTAAAAACATGCCCCTGGGCACCGATTCATTGCTTAGCTATAAAGTTTCAGGCGAAACAAAAACCAAACTGTCTTATAATATCCGTACTATTTCTGAAAGTCATGACCGCCATTCCAGTTCATACAAAATAGTCACACAAAATATTCCCTTTGCCAGCGATAATGCCACCACCGTTGTTGCCTGTGTTGATTTTAACGACTTGCACCTGCTGTCAATGCATTTGCGCGCTAATACCGATTCAGGACACGTAAAATTCAACCAGGATAAATTCAGCGGTTGGTCGCAATTACCCCGGCAGGAGCGAAAAACCATTGACTACACTTTTGCAGGTGGTGCCCTGCCTGATGAGGCTAATACCCCGTGGCTTGCCGGCCTGCTTCCAAAAAAAGCCGGTCAAAAACTGGTGCTCCCGGTTTTCAATTTATTTGGCAATGCTGTAAAATGGAAAACGTATTTACCCTTGCAAGTTGAAAAAATAACCTTAAAAAATAAAACGTTTCTTTGCTGGAAAATAAATGCGGGTGTCCAGGGGCCGCCCGGTTATACTTCGTATCATTGGTATGAAAAAAAAACGGGCCGCCTCATAAAAGAAGAGCTCGTGAAAGAAGGCAGCGATGTAAAATTCATTACCGAACTGGTTAATGTCCGTTGAAACAAATCCGTTAAAATCTCTTTGCATCCTGGTTACCACACAGCCGTTTTGAGGCAGCGAAATTATTGATGTTTCACA
>DASPJQ010000183.1:0-6057 GCA_035628535.1 Flavobacteriales bacterium
AAATGCGTTGTAAGGGCAAAAGCATCGCCTGCGCCTTTCCTGCGAATGAGTTCGGTTCCTGTTGTAATATTACCCCACTGGTCGCTACCACCCATTTGCAATTTGCAACCCATGGTTTTATGCAGGTGATAAAAATCGTAGCCTTGAATAAGCTGGTACGTAAATTCGGTAAACGACATGCCTTCACCACCTGCGCTGGCGTCAATGCGGTTTTTTACCGAGTCTTTTGCCATCATGTAATTTACCGAAATGTGTTTACCCACATCGCGTATAAAGTCAAGAAAATTGAAATCCTTAAACCAATCATAATTGTTAACGAGTTGGGCCGAACGCTCACCGCAATTAAAATCGAGAAATTTTTCAAGTTGTTTGTGCTGACATTGCTGGTTATGCATGAGCAGGTCGGTATCAAGCAGGTTGCGTTCCTGGCTTTTGCCGCTGGGGTCGCCCACCATACCGGTTGCACCGCCAATGAGTGCTATGGGTTTGTGACCGCACTGCTGGAAGTGCAATAAGGTCATGACCTGCACCATGTTACCAACGCCAAGGCTATCGGCCGTAGGATCAAAACCAATATACCCTTTGACTGTTTCACCTGAGCTTAAGAGTTTTTCGGTTTCGGGAATGTAGTCATGCAACATGCCACGCCAACGCAACTCATTTATAAAATTTTTAAACGCCATACGGACACAAATATATAAATTAGCTCAATGATTTTGGTAACTGGCGGTACGGGGTTGGTTGGTTCGCATGTTTTATTGCAGTTGTGCAAGCAAAAGCAGGCCATACGAGCGTTGTACAGACCGGGCAGCAACCGTGAGCTGGTTCGTAAAATTTTCACGTATTATTCTCCCGCCAACGATGCCCTGTTCAATGCCATTGAATGGGTTGAGGGCGACATAACCGATGTGCTTTCACTGGAAGACGCTATGAAGGGTGTTGACTATGTATACCATTGTGCAGCGCTGGTATCGTTCAAAAAACAGGACCGCGAAAAACTGCAAAAAATTAACGTTGAAGGAACGTATAACGTGGTGAACGCCTGCCTTGATGCCGGTATTAAAAAACTGTGTTATGTAAGCTCAACCGCTGCGCTGGGAAAAGGTGAAGAAAACAAATTACTGAATGAAACCGATATGTGGACCCTGGAGCCCGACATAAGCAATTACAGCATTAGTAAACACAAGGCCGAGCAGGAGGTATGGCGCGGCAGCGAAGAAGGTTTGAACGTGGTGATGGTAAACCCCTGCCTTGTTGTTGGGCCCCATAACTGGAACATAGGGAGCACGGCTGTTTTTAAAAATGTATACAGGGGACTAAAGTGGTATACGCCCGGCAGCAATGCCGTTGTTGATGTACGCGTGGTAGCCGATGCCATGGTGCGGTTGATGGAAAGCGATATTACGGCACAACGTTTTTTAGTCATTACCGAAAATGTAAATTTCAAGGATTTTTGTACCCTTATGGCGCAGGCTATGGATAAAAACCCGCCACGCAGGCAGGTGTCGCGTTTTGTAGCGGCTTTAGGCCGCAGGGTTGAAGCCATACGCGCAAAATTTACCGGTACCGAACCCCGCATTACCAAAGAAACGTTGCAGGCTGCATTCAAAAATTTCAGTTACAACAGCGAAAAATTAAAAAAAGCGTTACCTGATATGCATACGAGCACGGCCAAAGAAGCGGTTGAAAATGCGGTGGGGTTTTTTAAAAAGGAATATTTCCAAAATTTCAAATAGTGAAATATATTAATGTTGGACCATAAATCCATATATTTCTGTATCCAAATTTCATTATCTAAATCTAAAATATCCGTTAAATTTAATTCCATGAAACACTCCATTGACGAAAACGAGAACCGCATCATTCTGAACGTTGCAACGGGAAATTATCCTGACTCGGTTGCAGTAAGCATAAAAGCTTTTTTGCTGGCCGAAAAAATGGACCACCACCCTACGGTTACTACAGGTTACGGTGAAGTAAGGGTTGAAATCAGCACCCACTCAGCCGGGAACAAGGTGACCGAAAAAGACAAAAAATTTATTGACAAACTGGTTGCAAGTATCAGTAAATAAGGAGGTTGTTTTGGCTTTAGGCAATTTATGCAACACGGGCTGAACCTTTTGGCTATTGGAGCATACTGATTGCAAAAGAACCTAACCATGAGCAGCTTTTACATACCCGAACCTTGCCACGAAAACTGGAACAACATGACCCCGCAGGAACAAGGCCGGCATTGCGGAGTTTGCAATAAAGTGGTGGTTGATTTCAGCAAAAAATCGCACGGTGAAATTACATCAATTATAAGCAAGGCTGCTGAAGGAACGGTTTGCGGTCATTTTAATATCAATCAGCTTGATCAAAAGGAACAGCGCAACGTATTCCTGGATCCGCGCAATTTATTCAACCGCAATTGGAAATATTTTGCCATGAGTATTTTTGGCTTGTTTTTGTTCAACAAAAAAGCCGTTGCGCAGGGTGCTATTAAAATGCGCGGTACAGTGGCTTACAGGCCCGAAACAAGAACCAATACCAAACAAACTATTTTAGCGGGTATTGTATCGAACAAAGAAGGTGCAAAACTAAAAGATGTACGCGTTGTGATTTCCAGCAGCGGCAGGGAAATTGCCACTGCGCAAACCGATGCCGATGGGTTTTACTCCTTTAAAATTGAACCGGGTAAAATTTACAACCATAAGATGACTGTTGTGGTAAGCCATTACGATTACGAAACAAAAACAGTAAACGATTTGGCTGTAACCAAAGAAGTGGTGCGGTTGAACATGGTAATGGATGAGTACATGATGATTATGGGGAAAGTAGCCCCCGTATATTATGAAAAAATAAAGGAAGAGGAGATACACAAGCTTGAAGAAGTAAAAAAGCCGGTTGATTCGATCATTAAACCTCAAATTTGTAAAGAAAGCATTTTAACCAATGAAAAAAGTAAAAACGCACGTGTTGCCAAGGTTCCTGAAAAAACGGTTTATACCGTTGTAGAGGCTGGGGAGAATAAAATTATTGAGGAGACCGTAAAGAACACGGATTTACCAGCGGTTAAAAAAATTACGGTCAAGTTGGAAACAAATACTGCCTCTGTTTACCCTAACCCTGCTACCACTTACGCTATAGTTAAATGCCATAAACCCGGCACTTACAAAATTGAACTGTTTAATGCCATTGGGGCACTGGAGCAAAGTCACGTATTGAACGGTGACCAGTTGCAACTGGATATTGCCGCTTTGCAGCGCGGGACGTATTTTGTGCGTATAAGCCAAGAAACCGGTGTCTTTAAAACCGTGAAACTGGTAAAGGATTAGTTTTGCCTGTACATTTGACAATTATCAAAAAACTGAAGGCCCAAAGCAGTGCTTTTTGTCTATAAAACCTTTCAGTAAGGTTTTTCATGTTAAGACCTGAACAAGGCCTTAATTTCATAAAAGTTTTGGCTATATTTAGCTCCCAAACGTAAATCTAACCTGTATGAAAAAACTTTTACTTGCTTTTGCATGCGTCTCAGGCATGTATGTACAATCACAAACCCTGTTTTCCGAAGATTTTGAAACGGGTACAAGTACTCAATTTACATTGAACACTACTGATATGGGTTCAACCGTTGGCGGTGATAATTTTTGGATTATAAACAATGCCTATGCGGGCGGAACAGGTGACATTTTTTGCCCTGCCCTGGGCGGCACTTTTCCCTATACAATTGCCGGAACAGCCAATCAACCGGCTGGTATCACGGGGTCTCCCAACAGTTATTACCTGCATACCCTGAGCCAGGAGGGCTTTAATGACGGGATTTTTTGTTCGTCATATGCGGCAGCCGATGGTTTTTGCCTGTTTACCCAACATGTTTTTGCTGAAATGAACATGGATGTTTCAACCGTTGGTTATACCGGTGTTGAATTCAGCTTTTGGTGGGCATGCGGTGGGGCAACTACCATTTACGGGGAAGTATATTACAGTACAAATGGCGGATCAACCTGGACGTTGATTACTGCAGCGCCTACACAGTATAAAAGCCAAACTACTTGGGCACAACAAACCATAGCCATGGCCGCTTTTGACGGGCAGCCAACGCTGCGTTTTGCTTTCAGGTTGTATAACGCTTCGGGATCGACAAGCGCTGCCGACCCCGGCTTTAGCCTTGATGACATTAAAATTACCGCTCCCGGTTGTGCTCCAAGCTCGTCAACCCAAAACCCCACCATTTGCCAGGGAACAAGTTATTTTGCAGGCGGGGCCAATCAAACTACCTCGGGAACGTATTATGATACGCTTACCAATTATTGTGGCATGGACAGCGTGGTTACCACCAACCTTACCGTAACGCCCGTTGATTTAAGTGTTACCCTTATTGGTTCAACGTTAACGGCCGGTGCAACTCCGGCAACCTATCAATGGATCAACTGTTCAACCATGGCCCCGGTTAGCGGTGCAACCAACCAGAATTTTACACCATCAACAGGCGGAAGTTATGCCGTTATTGTTACGCAAAGCGGTTGTACCGATACAAGTACATGTACCTCGGTAAGCATTACCGGGATAAACGATTTACAAAACAATTTGGCATTTGGCGTTAGCCCGAATCCATTTACCGAACAAACCGTTATTCAACTCAGTGAAAATATACATGCGCAACAGGTGGACGTACACATTACCGATGCGTTGGGCAAAACAGTGCGGCCTGTGATGCGCAAGGAAAAAAACCGGGTTATTGTTTCACGCAACGGTTTGCCAAACGGGCTTTATTTTGTGAAACTGGTTTCGGACACCGGCCGCTCGCAACTACTAAAGCTGGTAGTTGAGTAAAAATCACTTTTTTAAGCGCGAGGTTATCAACTAATTGACAATAAAAGATTTAAAAGGCGAAGAATAAAATCCTCGCCTTTTTTGTGCTGTGAACTTTTTTGATCCTGCGCTGTACAGAATCATAAAAAACCAATTATGAGCAATTTTTTCATTCCGAAGCCTTGTCATGAAAACTGGAACACCATGACCCCACAGGAAAAAGGCCGCTTGTGCGATGTGTGCACCAAAGTTGTGGTTGATTTTACCAAAAAAACTCCTGTTGAAATTGACAAAATCATGAACGAGGCTGAAGGAAGCGTTTGCGGGAATTTTAACGTAACCCAGTTGAACCAGGAAGCGCAAATGAAAGTGTTCAGGAAACCAACCAATTTATTCAACCGCAATTTCAAGTATTTTGCCATGAGCGTGTTCGGTTTTTTTGCGCTGAATAAAAAAGCAGAGGCACAGTTGAAGGGTAAAGTTGCTATTCGCGGTGATGTATCGGCCATTGATTACCATGATACCAACAGTGAAGTAACCACCCTTAAAGGGACCATAAGCAAACAGGATGGAAAACCGGCAGGAGGTGCCAACATAAAAATCATGTCGGGCAATGTTGAAATTGCCATTACCAGGGCGAATGCAAACGGAACTTATTCCATAAAAATTGAGCCTGGTAAAATTGTAAACCGCAAGGTGAACGTTACAGTTGACCATTCATATTACGAGACCAAAGTAGTGAACGATTTATACATTTCAAAAGCCGAAAACAAATTAAACGTTACACTGGATGAAATGTACATGCTGTTGGGCGAAGTGGCGTTTGTTGAACCTGTGGTTAAGGATACGCTAAAGGTTGAAACCATGGTTGTGGATACTATTAAAGGCGAACCTGTGATTGACAATGTAACCGTTGTTGATCCGGTTGAAACCAATACTACCACCTGCAACGAAACATACATGCCTGGAGACACTGCCACGAACGAAACCAATGAAAAAAATGCGGTTGAAACACCCGTGAATAATCTTCTCATTCGTCCCGAAGATATAACCGCCACCATTTACCCGAATCCAGCCGGAAACCTGGCAACCGTATATTGCAATAAGGAAAGTGCATACGTTATTGGGATTTATACCGAAAACGGCAAGCTCATGAAAACATTTACATTTGAAGGGTCGTCAACACAACTTGATGTTACCAATTTTGAACGCGGAAATTATTTTATTACCGTAAACAGCAAAGAAGGTTATTCAAACACGTTA
>DASPJQ010000184.1:0-1192 GCA_035628535.1 Flavobacteriales bacterium
CCGTTGCCACAAGCGCCATGCGTGAGGCCGAAAACCGTAAGGAAGTCATCAAGGAGGTGAAAAACGAAACAGGCATTGAACTGGAAGTTATAGATGGCGACACCGAAGCTGAAATCATATTCTCAAACTTTTTCACCCAAAAACTGGATAAGAACAAAAACTACCTGTATATTGACGTGGGTGGAGGATCAACCGAAGTGAGTTTGCTCAGGAACGGAGAAAAAATTGCTTCGCGTTCGTTTAAAATCGGGACATTGCGTATACTGAAAGACAAGGTGGCCGATGACAAGTGGATTGATATGAAAAACTGGTTGAAGGACCTCGGGGTAAAAGAAAACCCGGTAGCCATTGGCACCGGGGGCAATATTAACCGTATTTTAAAATTACACAAGTCTGATTCCAATACACTCACGTATATGGACATCAAAAAAATACAGGCCTATATTGCTTCCTATTCACTGGAAGACCGAGTGAATGTTCTGGGGCTGCGCCCTGACCGTGCCGATGTTATTGTGCCTGCCAGTGATATTTACCTTGCCATTATGAAATATGCCGGAGTTAATGAAATGATAATTCCGAAAATAGGATTGACCGATGGGTTGATCTATAGCCTGCATATGGAGATTATGGCTGAGAAATCAGGTAGATAGACAGTCTTGTTGCGTGGGCATTTTTTTCTAATTTTAGAACGTCAACCAACTTTAAACATTGAACTTAAACCTTACAACTTAAACTGTTTTCGATGCCCCGAATATTAATCATAGATGACGAAAAAAGCATACGCAGGGCCCTCAGGGAAATTCTTGAATACGAGAAATACGAAGTGGAAGAGGCCGAGGACGCTACTGTTGCGCTTAAAAAAATAGAGGACGAGGTTTTTGATCTTATATTTTGCGACATAAAAATGCCTAAAATGGATGGCACCGAATTCCTGGAAAAATGTTTGGAAGCCCATCCTGAAATTCCGGTGGTAATGATATCGGGTCATGGTAACATTGACACGGCTGTTGAATCCATTAAAAAAGGTGCCTTTGATTTTATTCAAAAACCCCTTGACCTGAACCGTATTTTGGTGAGCGTAAAAAACGCACTTGACCGAAAGACCCTGGTGAATGAGACTAAGGCGCTCAAACAAAAAGTTAAACTGGTAAAAGGTTTTGACATCATTGGCGAGTCGGCAGCCATTGCCGAA
>DASPJQ010000185.1:0-4542 GCA_035628535.1 Flavobacteriales bacterium
TGGTCAAATAAAACTTTTGGTTCAACCAGTTTGTTGTTTTGTATAGCATGCGTTATTGATTCGTTAACAACGGTGGTTTCAATTTTAAGGATGAGGCCAGGGGATATACCGTTTTTTGCTTCGGGGTTGAGTTCATAAATGGCTTCCTGGGTGGTTTTGTATTTTTTTGCAATGCCGTAAATGGTTTCACCTTTTTCAACCTTGTGTTCAACCATGTGCCCTTTACCTGTAGCGGTATGATGGATTGGCGGGGGGGGGTCTTTCCTGCGGTTTTTTGCAGTTACCGGAATTTTGATGTGGTCACCAATATCAATACGGTCTTCTTTCCCGGGATTGCTGTTGAGTACATCAGCCAGCGGTGATTTGTATTTTTTAGCGATTTCGGAAAGTGTTTCGCCTTTTTTAACGGTGTGGATGTAATACTCCTTGCCGTTATAGGTTTCAACGCGCGCATTGGCCGGTTGGGCATAACAGGCAATTGCCGGTACCATGAAAAGCGCAAGAAGAAAAACTATTTTTTTTATATTCACCATTTTCAAAATTAACCGGTTTAACCGGCCTGACGTTTGTATTTTATTATTCGTTACACATTATTGTTGGTACGAGGAATTGTGTAATGGATCCTGACGCATAGCGAATTTCTTTTTATTGGAGTTTAATAGTATTGGAAGGCGCTCGCTTCAGGATTATGCCCGGGCTATTATTATTAATATATCTCTCTATCCAAAATCTCATTATCTAAAATTCTCATTCCCATTCTATAGTTGCTGGCGGTTTTGAACTAACATCATATACCACGCGGTTTACGCCTTTTACTTTATTTATGATTTCATTGGACACGTTTGCCAGGAATGTGTACGGCAAATGGCACCAATCAGCCGTCATACCATCAGTTGAACTCACTGCGCGCAGGGCCACCACGTTTTCATATGTACGCTCATCACCCATAACGCCTACAGACTGTACCGGCAATAAAATTGCTCCGGCCTGCCACACATCATTGTATAAGTTGTTTTCCTTCAATCCGTTTATGAATATATAATCAACCTCTTGCAAAATGCGTACCTTTTCGGCAGTAATGTCACCCAAAATGCGTATGCCTAAACCGGGACCCGGGAAGGGGTGGCGGCCCAGTATTTCGGCCGGTATCTGCAGCGATTTTCCAACACGTCTTACTTCGTCTTTAAAAAGGGTTTTTAACGGTTCAACCACTTTTAATTGCATGAAATCGGGCAAGCCGCCAACGTTGTGGTGTGATTTGATGGTAGCACTCGGGCCTTTTACCGAAACCGATTCAATAACATCGGGATAAATGGTTCCCTGGCCCAGCCATTTGGCACCGGTTACTTTATGCGATTCGGCATCAAAAACGTCAATAAATACTTTACCAATGATTTTGCGTTTTTTTTCGGGATCGGTTTCACCTTTAAGAGCCGTATAAAATTGTTCGGCAGCGTTTACGCCTTTTACGTTTAGGCCAAGGTATTTGTACTGTTCAAGCACTGCGTTAAATTCATTTTTGCGCAGGAGGCCGTTGTCAACAAATATGCAATGCAGGTTGGCGCCAATGGCGCGGTGCAATAAAACTGCGGCTACGGTTGAATCAACACCGCCTGATAAACCAAGGATTACTTTGTCGGTTCCTATTTCTGTTTTCAGGGCGGCAACGGTGGTTTCAATAAATGAATCGGGCGTCCAGGTTTGTTTGCAACCGCAAATGTTCACCACAAAATTTTTGAGCAGGGTAGAACCATCGGTTGAGTGGTATACTTCAGGGTGAAACTGTATACCGTAGGTTTGTTCACCTTTTACCTGGTATCCCGCAAATTTTACATCTTTTGTGCTTGAAATGATTTCGTAATGTTCGGGTATTTTGGTAATGGTATCAGCATGGCTCATCCAAACCTGTGAATTCGGGCCTACGCCTTTGAACAATGCGTTTTGTTCATTAACATATGATAGGTTTGCGCGACCGTATTCGCGGTGTTTGGAAGGCAATACTTCACCGCCATATTTATGGGCCATGAGTTGTGCACCGTAACATACACCCAGCACCGGTAACTTTTTCCTGAAAAGTTCAAGGTCCGGATCGGGGGCCTGGGGATCGCGTACCGAAAAAGGGCTTCCTGAAAGAATAACACCTTTTACGGATGAAAGGTCGGTTGGAATTTTGTTGAAGGGATGAATTTCGCAGTACACATTTAGTTCGCGCACCCTGCGGGCTATAAGTTGGGTGTACTGTGATCCGAAATCAAGGATCAGTATGGACTCATGCATGGGCGCAAATATAGAAAGGATAAGGGGTATGTGTTATGAGCGGCTGCAGGGTTTTGACACTTTTTTTGAATGGCTTTTGAACAAAATGAAAACCTGGAAAAATGATTTGTTTGTTGAATAAAATACGGTTTGCGAAAATGTGGTTTAAGGAATTACCTTTTCTTTTATATATAATAAAGCATAATTAATTGGGTGTGCTATTTGGTTTTAAAAACCGTGTTCAATGGTTTTGGGTTGCCAAAAAGCCGTCAAATCCGGTTTTTGGAAAACACGGCTTTGGGGGAATTGCCGGGATTTTGAGCAAAACTGAGGTGGTTTGCCGGTTGGCTGGCAGCGACTGGTTTCAAATTTTTTTAGGGTTGTTCTTTGGGCAGGTGGAAGTGTTTATATCTCGAATATAAATTATTGATTTTAAACATATTAATCTTAACAAGACGCTTTTTATATCCTGTTTATAACTATAAAGGAACCAGAACTTGTTCATTAATTTTTTTTCAGCGAAATTTGTATGTAACGTTTTTTGATTAATTTTACGTCAACAAAATGACGATAAAGCTGTCAAATAGCGTTTTAGGAATGACTCATTTAAAAGTGGGCTGCCAGGCCCCGTTGTTTAGGTTTAAGAGTGAGTGCGGCAAGGAGATGTCTTTAGCGGATTTAAAGGGCAAGAAGGTGATTCTGTTCTTTTACCCTAAAGACCTCACCCCCGGCTGCACTGTTCAGGCCTGCAACCTTCGTGATAACTATAAAGAACTTACTGATCAGGGTTTTAGCATCATCGGCATAAGTGCTGATGATGCCCAAAGCCATGCTAAGTTCGTGGGCCGATATGAACTTCCTTTTCCTTTAGTACCCGACACCGACATGAAAATAATTCATGACTATGGTGTATGGGGACCAAAACACTTTTTAGGAATCAATCTGTTCAATGGCATTAAACGCACCACGTTTATAATTAATGAAGAAGGCATTATTGAACGCATTATTGAAAACGTAAACACAATCAATCATACAAAGCAAATTTTAGAATCGTTAAACAATAAAAACTAATTACTATGTCAACCGAAGTAAACAAAGAAAAACAGAAAGCACTCCAATTAACCCTTGACAAGTTAGAAAAGACATTTGGCAAAGGATCCATCATGAAATTAGGCGCAGGAGCCGTTGAGCAGGTTGAGTCCATTTCATCGGGATCACTTTCGCTTGATATGGCGCTTGGTATTAACGGTTATCCCAAAGGGCGGATTATTGAGATTTACGGTCCTGAATCATCGGGAAAAACAACCCTGGCCATTCACGCCATTGCCGAAGTGCAAAAGAAAGGCGGAATTGCAGCCATTATTGATGCCGAGCATGCGTTTGACCAGTTTTATGCTGCCAAACTTGGCGTTGATGTAGAAAATTTATTGATTTCACAACCTGATAACGGTGAACAAGGACTTGAAATAGCCGATAACCTGATACGTTCAGGCGCCATTGATTTAATTGTGATTGACTCGGTGGCCGCGTTAACGCCAAAGGCGGAAATTGAAGGCGAAATGGGCGATAGCCAAATGGGTTTGCAGGCGCGTTTAATGTCAAAAGCCCTGCGCAAACTCACGGCCTCTATTAATAAAGCGGGTTGCTGCTGCATTTTTATTAACCAATTGCGCGAAAAAATTGGTGTGATGTTCGGTAACCCTGAAACCACAACCGGTGGTAACGCATTGAAGTTTTATGCATCAGTGCGCCTGGACATCCGCAGAACAGGTCAAATAAAAGACGGTGAAAACATAGTAGGAAACCGTACACGCGTGAAAGTGGTGAAAAATAAAGTTTCTCCCCCGTTCCGCACCGCTGAATTTGATATCATGTACGGACAAGGCATCAGCAAAATGGGTGAGATCCTTGACCTGGGCGTTGAGAAAGAAATAATCAAGAAAAGCGGAAGTTGGTTCAGCTATAACGATACCAAACTTGGGCAGGGCCGCGATGCGGTAAAACAATTGCTGGAAGACAATCCTGAACTGGCCGAGGAAATTGAAGCACGCATTAAAAGCGAACTTCAGCCGGTAGAGGCGTAAGAAGAATTTTTTAAGGTTACATTAATCTATACCCCAAACCCGGTGCCTGCCCAACCACAGCACCGGGTTTTTATTCCACCCACGAATTTATCCGTGGGAATTAATAACATCTATTAATATACTGCACAACACACACGTCACATTCATTGGGTGAAAATATACATACACGCTATATTAGGCACAAAATTCAGAATTCATTATA
>DASPJQ010000186.1:0-1849 GCA_035628535.1 Flavobacteriales bacterium
CCTTTAATGCGGTAACCCAATTCATTAATGTACCCCTTTTTCAATTGCCATTCCATGCTATACCCTTCCGTTTCCATTACCGTTGGTGCAAGAGTATCGTTAAAACCTATTGTAAAACGCTGCAAAAATTTCGGCCCTTCCGGATTGGCATGGTCAACCGGCTGTTCGATGAAAACCTCGAAATATTCTTTGAAAAAAGTGTTGTCAATTTTCTTAATTCTGTTTGTACCTTGCTTAATTAATTTGTCATTAAGCCAGGTGCCTTGTCCATGCGAAATGAACGGCACACATAAAAACAAACCGATTGTGCAATAGGCAAGTCTCTTCATAACCTGTAATCAATTTCTAAATTAGGTTTTTGATTTTTATTTTAAGACGAAAAAAATGCAAATAGTAGGCCAGTAAACGTTAAAAGTTTATAGTCTGCCATTGTTGCATGCATACGTGCATTCCGGAATTTCAAAGCATTGATTTTCAAGAAATCAAATTATGACTAACCCGTTCTCCCGCAATACCTGGAACGATTTTCCATGCAGCAGGACCTGGAAATGTTCAAGACCGTTTTCTTCAAAAGATTTTTCCATTCGCGAAATCGTCATCGGTTCTGCGTGGCCGGGTATTAATTCAGGCAATACCCGCTGGAGCCACTCGGCCTCTTTTATTCCGAAAGAAACCGTAAAATCAGCTTTTTTTCCGGCAAACTGCAATTCGGTTTTTTCTTTTTTTCCTTTGATGGTTTTCCTGGCAACAGGTTCGGTACCCAGCCAAACAATTTTGTTGTCAGCCCTTATTGTACGCGCATCGGGTGCACCAATAATGGTTTCAATATGGGACGTTGGAATTTTTGTTTTCGGCACATGGAAGTCAAACCATTCCTGAAGCGAAAATTCAAAACCGATTCCATGCATGTAATTAAACAACGATTTTCTCAATCCATCGCAAAATGCATCATGATCGCAACCGGTTTCATCAAGGTATTCCAGGTCATTGTTGGCAAATGTTGGAATGGCATTTGGTATATGCCGGACATTAAATGCCTGCGGGTTGATGCCAACCGGGCTGTGTGCAGTCATGGCAAACCGGTGCCAAAAACCCGATTGCAACACTCCTGCCTCAAACAGTTGGCGTACCACTTCCATTGAATCAATGGTTTCCTGGGCAGTTTGCGTTGGAAAACCGTGCATAAGGTATGCATGTACCATAATACCGGCATGGGTAAGGTTTGCGGCCACTTTTGTTACCTGTTCAACGGTAACGCCCTTATCAATCAACTTCAGCAGCCTGTCAGAGGCTACTTCGAGTCCGCCTGAAACTGCAATGCAACCCGATTCACGCAACAGGATGCACAAATCACTGGTAAAACTTTTCTCAAAACGTATATTGGTCCACCATGAAATAACCAGTTTCCTTCTTAAAATTTCCAGTGCCAGTTCTTTCATAAGGGCTGGTGGTGCCGCTTCATCCACAAAATGAAACCCACGCTCCCCTGTTTGCGCTATGATCGTTTCAATGCGGTCACATATGAGTTTTGCAGTGTTGGGTTCATACCGTTTGATATAGTCAAGTGAGATGTCGCAAAACGTGCATTTTCCCCAATAACATCCATGGGCCAGCGTCAATTTGTTCCATCTTCCATCACTCCATAACCGGTGCATGGGATTGGCAATTTCAATTACCGACAGGTATTTTTTTAAAGGCAAATCACTGTAGTCAGGCGTACCCGTTTCTTTTTGTGAAAAGTCTTTTTGTTTCGTGTCGTTGAAATAATACACCGTTCCATCATGGTAAACAAACGTACGTTTTAACCCGGCTGTTGACCTTTTTCCTTCCAGGAATTCGAGCAAATTAA
>DASPJQ010000187.1:0-1180 GCA_035628535.1 Flavobacteriales bacterium
ACCCGGCTTATGCAGCCCGTTTTGAAGACAGCTGGGCCATTGGGCATATTTTTAACGGGCTGGTACAGTTTGACAAAAACCTGGAAGTGATCCCGTGCATAGCCAGGCGCTGGGAAATTAGCGAAGACGGAACGGAGTACACGTTTTACCTGCGTAACGATGTTTTTTTTCATGACGATGATGCCTTTGAAAACGGAAAAGGCCGCAAGGTTGTTGCCAGTGATTTTGTAAATAGTTTTTTCCGTATCTGTGATTTCGAAACGGCCTCGCCCGGGCTGTATATTTTTCAAAATGTAAATACTGATAAGAAAGGGACCACCAAGGGGTTTTTGGCCGAAAACGACAGTGTGTTCAAAATATTTTTGAAGATCCCCCAGAGTGATTTTCTGATGAAATTGACTTTGCCGTATTGCAGCGTGCTGCCTGTTGAGGCCATTGATACCTATGGCGATGATTTTCGTAAGCACCCGGTAGGAACCGGGCCTTTTAAGTTTAAGTTATGGCAGGAAGAAGTAAAACTGGTATTGATAAAAAACGAGAATTACTTTGAGAAAGACGAGGAAGGAGTAAAATTACCCTACGTGGATGCTGTAACCGTTAGTTTTATGGACGATAAAAATATTGAAGTGGGGGAGTTCATGAAGGGGCGCCTTGATTTTATTTCAGGTTTCCATCCGTCAATACAAACCAACCTCCTTTCAAACCAGGGAAAACTCCAACCCGAGGTGGCCGATAAATATAAACTTATACGGGCTCCCTGGTTAAAAACCGATTATATTGGTATTTTTGTTGACACCGATAAAGAGCTTACGCAAAAAAGCGCGTTGCGTTCACGTGAAATCAGGCTTGCTATCAATTACGGCATTGATCGCAAAGGAATGGTGAAATATTTCAGATCGGGCATTGGTATACCTGCCGAACACGGTTTTATTCCCGAAGGTATGCCTGGCTTCAGCGGCATGAAAATAGAGGGATATACATACAACCCTGAAAAGGCAAAAGAGCTTTTATTTGAATCGGGCCTTAATTTAACCGATGAAGAAAAACACATCACCATTTTTGCTACGAAAGAATACAAGGAATTGTGCGAATATTTAAGAAAAGAACTGGAGGCTCTTGGTTTTACCAGCAGCATTGAATTGGTACCTGCCAGTGTATTCAAGCAGCGTATTGCCATGCA
>DASPJQ010000188.1:0-7490 GCA_035628535.1 Flavobacteriales bacterium
GCTTTAATGAATAGCATGATTGATAAGTACAAACTTTTCAAACACTATAACATTGACATAAAAAGCGAAACCAAAAACGACCAGATGGCTGGTGCCATTCGCGAGCACATCCAGTTTGAACGTACGCGTTACGGATCGGTGAACATTATTGTGTGGGACCAAAACCCTGATACAGCAGCCCTGATTGCCAATGATTTGGGGCGCACTTTTGACAAGGTCATGAACAACATGATAGCTGAAGGACAACAGCAGAATTACGCTTCACTTGAACGGGAATACCAGTCATTGCTGGCACAGGTCAAAGAAGTGCAGGACACCATGCGTTATTTTGAAAATTTGGGCGTTGTTTCAGACGAAGAACCCTGGGCCGCGCTGATTGAACGCGAAACACAGGCCATGCTCAAGGGCGGTAAGGCATGGCAGGACATTCAGCCAATAATGGAGGCAAACAGAAAATACCGGAGCATTTACCGTTCATTTTTTACAAAAGAACCTTTTTTGCAAAAACGTGTTGAAGCATTAAAAAGTAATCTTGACCAGTTGCAATCCGATGCGCGTTCAACCATGGCGCACAAATACATTGCCGACTATGCATCGCCTCCTGATAAAAAAGCCTACCCGGTACGCTGGCTGGTAGTAGTGGTTTCTACCGTTTCAACCGTATTTTTATTGCTGACATTACTGGTTATTTTGCAAAAAATAAAACAGTTGCAGGCACAGGTATAAAGAGGTTTGAAGTTTAAAATTTGAGGTTTAAAGTTGAATACGGTTGTGACACTCGCCATCCATAAACGCATACTGACCATTGTAGTTGCTTTTATAGCACTGTTGTTTGTTGCGTTGGTTAAGGAATGGTACATTATGCTGGGTGTACCCTTTATGCTGTTTACCGTTTATGCAATTCTGTACCAGCCCAAATGGGCCTTATTCATGATTGCGTTTTTTGTTCCACTTTCTATTAATACCGACAACCTTTTTGCCTCACCCATGGCTTTGTTTGTGCCTACCGAGCCCATTCTTATAGCGCTCCTGGTCATTTATTTTTATGTGAACCTGCTTGACAATGTTTTTGAAAACCGCATTTTTTCGCATCCTATATTTCTTGCTTATTGTGTTTACCTGTGCTGGATACTCATCACCTCACTGGTAAGCATGGACCCTGTTGTTTCGTTTAAATACCTTATTGCACATTGCTGGTTGTTTTTCCCGGTGTTTATTTTTACCGCGCAGTTTTTCAGGGACAAATCCAACATACGCACTTTTTTCTGGCTCATCGTGGTTAGCATGAGCATAGTTGCTTTTTATACTTTAATACGCCATTCAACGTTTGCGTTTGAAGAAAAACCGGCCCACTGGGTTATGGAGCCTTTCTTCAAGGACCATACGTCCTACGGGGCCATTCTTGCACTTTTATTCCCCATTGTTATCGGGCTTCTTGTTTCGGCCGAAAAAGTTGATTTCGGGCATTCGCTCCTATATGGCATTATTGTACTGTTGTTGTTTGCCCTTGTATTCAGCTACACCCGCGCTGCATGGCTAAGCCTGGTGGGCGCATTGGGCATTTGGGGGGTTATTTATTTCCGCATCCGGTTCAGTACATTGCTCATTGTTGCCGCGGGCGCTGCATTTTTCTTTTTTGTATCGTATGACAGCATTATGCGTGACCTGGCTAAAAACGAAACCGATTCTTCGGGCGATTTCAGTGAGCACATCACTTCGGTTTCAAACATCAGCACCGATGCGTCCAACCTTGAACGGTTGAACCGCTGGGACTGCGCCATGACCATGTATCATAAAAAACCATGGATGGGATGGGGCCCCGGGACCTACCAGTTTTATTACGCACCGTTTCAGCGTGCCGAAAACCTGACCATTATTTCAACCTTTAATGCTGACGGTGGAAACGCCCACAGCGAATACCTGGGTCCATTGGCCGAAACCGGCTTGCCCGGCCTTATTTTATTTTCAGTGGTGGTACTTGTTGTTTTTTACCGCGCTTTCAGAAATTACCATTACATTGAAGACCGCAGGTTGCGCATACTCTATATATCAGCCATACTTGGTTTGTCAACGTATTTCATTCACGGTTTCCTCAACAATTACCTGGATACTGACAAGGCAGCAGTACCGGTTTGGGGAATTGCCGGGTTAATTGCAGCGGTGGATTTGTATCATACGGGCAAGAAGAAGGTGGTGTAACTGTTCTTCCGGGTAAACAGGATGTATTAATTCATTCCCAAACGATTTCAAAATTTAATCTCCTTCTTGTGCCCGGTGTATTCCGTCTGGTATATCTTTTATACCTTCGCACTATGAAACGCATCGCTATTTTCGCATCGGGCAAAGGTTCCAATGTTGAAAATCTGATCAGGTATTTTAAAAATCATCCGCTTATCGGCATTGCGCTGGTTGTTTCCAACAATGCACAGGCCGGGGCCGTTCAAATTGCGACCAAAAACCATGTTGATGTTTTATTGCTGGCTCCGCACCAGGTTAATGATGGTGTTTTCATCAGCCAATCGCTCAAGGCAAAAAAAATCAATTACGTTGTGCTTGCCGGTTATTTAAAAATGATTCCCGCTGATCTTATAAAAGCTTTCCCTGATAAAATCATCAACATTCATCCGGCCCTGCTTCCCAAATTTGGCGGCAAGGGCATGTATGGTTCCAACATTCATAAAGCTGTCATACAAAGCGGTGAAACCGAATCGGGCATTACTGTCCATTTTGTGAATGAAGAGTATGACCAGGGACGCATTATTGCACAAAAAGCGGTTAAATTGGATGCGGCCGACAGTTTTACCGAGGTGGAAAATAAAGTGCGTTTGCTGGAAATGGAATGGTTCCCTACTATTGTTGAACAAGTGATTTCTGCAACCGAAACAGAATGAATTTCAATATAAACGAAATAGGAAAAGCAACCATGATTTTGCTGGCCGTGATTGATATTATCGGCTCGGTTCCCATGATCATTGAAATACGCAACAAGGCGGGCGGTGCCATTTACCCCTTAAGGGCAACGCTGGTTTCATTGGGCATTATGATAGGCGTATTGTTTCTTGGTGAAGGCATATTGCACGTCATAGGCATTAATTTTGCCGAATTTGCCGTTGCCGGTTCGTTTGTGTTGTTTTTCATGTCGCTTGAAATGATCCTGGGCATTAAATTATTTCGTGACGAAAGCATTTCAAAAACTGCCTATATTGTTCCGCTGGCTTTCCCGCTTATTGCGGGTGCCGGTACCATGACCACCATTTTATCCATACGTGCCGAATTTGAAACCGTTAACATTATAGTGGCCATTGTGCTTAACGCCATTCTTATTTATACGGTATTGAAATCGGTAGGCTACCTTGAAAAACTGCTTGGCGTAGGGGGAATAGCCGTTATGCGCAAGGTTTTTGGCATTGTGTTGCTGGCCATGGCTGTAAAATTATTTTCAACCAACGTCACTGCTTTATTTACTGTACATTGATATGGCGAAATATTACGTAGTGTGGGAAGGGAAAAAACCCGGCATATATACAAATTGGGCCGAATGCGAACGGCAAATTAAAGGAGTGGCCGGAGCAAAATACATGTCTTTTTCGGATCTGGAAAGCGCTGAAACCGCATTTAAAAAAAATTATGAGGATTACAAGGGAACAAAACCTGCCAAAGTAAAAAAGGTATATACTGCCGAAGAACTGGCACGCATCGGATCTCCGGTTAGAAACAGCATTGCCGTTGACGGGGCATCAAGTTCAACCGATGGGGCCACCGAATACCAGGGTGTTCAAACCCATACGAAAAAAAGGCTTTTTCACAATGGCCCTTTTCCCGGCACAAACAATATTGCCGAATTCCTGGCAATTGTTCATGCATTGGCCTATTGTAAAAAACACAACATCACAGTGCCCATTTATTCTGACAGTAAAAACGCCATTGCATGGGTAAAACGAAAACGGATTGGAACAAAATTTGTGCAAACTTCTTCCAATAGGGAGACATTTGAATTGCTCGACAGGGCGCTGTTATGGTTAAACCAAAACACGTACCAGAATAAAATCCTTAAATGGGAAACCGCAGTATGGGGCGAAAACCCGGCCGATTTCGGAAGAAAATAACAGAACAGGCCCGGATTAATTTTAACCGCTGTTTCGTGATTTAAGCCGCGCAGGCTTGTCCTCCTGATGCGCGAATTTTTTTAATCCGGTTATTTACTGCAACGCTTCTTTTAGTGATAAAAACAAAGAAAAGTAAGTTTTCAGAATGTCACTAAGTGTTGATATTCCTGTATTTAGGCCTTAAAAGTGCTTCAACAACTACCTTTAACCTATATTTGCGTCCCCATTTCAAAAGTTTGGTTAATTTTAAAAAAGGGGCCATCCTATGTGGAGTATTTTAGCGCGCATCATTATTCGTAAACGCTGGTTCATCCTGCTTTTATTGCTGGGGCTAACGGGCATGTTCGGCTATTATACAACAAAAATGAAGCTGAGCCGCGAGCTCACTGACCTGCTTCCGCCAACCGACACCAACCAGATCATATTTAAAAAAATGCGCCAGCTCTTTGGCGAAGAAGGAATGGTGATTGCAGTAGGTATAAAAGACAAGGACCTGTACACGCCCAAAAAGTTCAAATCATGGTATGACCTGGGTAATGAATTGAAGGACCTGGAAGGTGTTGACTCGGTTTTTTCAGAAGCCAACATGTATTACCTGGTGCTTGACACGGCCAAACAGGATTTTGTGTTGCGTAAAACATTCACAAAGTATCCGTCAACACAGGCAGAACTTGATTCGCTTAAAGCGTTTACACGTTCACAGCCTTTTTATGAAAACATAATGTTCAACGATTCCACAGGTGTGTCGCTCATGATGGTGTTTGTGAATGTTGAACGGTTCAATTCCCAGCAGCGCGGCAACCTTATTCCAAACATCATGAACACGGCCGAAAAATACCGTGACCAGTTTGCTGAATTCCATTTTTCGGGCCTTCCACTCATCCGCGATGTATTGTTCCGCAGTTTGCGCGATGAATTATTGTTGTTTGTTGTTCTTTCCGTCATTGCATCGGCCATTATCCTTTACGTATTCTTCAGGTCATTTACAGTGTTGTTCATATGCATGCTCACCATTGTTATGGGCCTGGTTTGGTCATTTGGAACAATGGGTTTGTTGGGGTATAAGGTTACTGCCTTAATGAGCCTTATTCCCCCGCTAATGATTATTATTGCCATTCCCAATTGCATATACCTGATCAATAAATACCACCAGGAATACCTGCGTTCAAAAAACAAATTGAAAGCGCTTACTATGGTCATTTATAAACTTGGCGCTGCTACATTCATTACGAACGCCAATACAGCGCTGGGTTTTCTCACATTTGTGTTTACAGGCAACAATAAGCTGATGGAGTTCGGTATAGCCACTTCATTCAATGTAATGGCCATGTTTTTTATTTCCCTTACGTTTATCCCCATCCTGTTTACCTTTATGCCGCCACCTTCGGTAAGGCACACCAAACACCTCGACAAAAAATGGAGCGCCAACATTATTGCCCGCTTAACCAACCTTATTCTTTACAGGCGTAAGCTCATTTATGTGTCGGTGTTTTTGCTCACAGCCGGCAGTGCCATCGGTATTTTTTATATACGCACAACCGGTAACATTGCCAGCGACCTGCCTGCCGACTCGCCTGTTGTAACCGACCTTAAATTTTTTGAGAAAGAATCGGGTGGTATTATGCCCATGGAAATTGTAATTGATTCAAAAGAAAAAGGACAGATTACCAAGGACAAAACCCTCCATAAAATTGACTCCATACAGCAATATTTGAAAAAGGACAGCATTTATTCAAAATCCATTTCAATTGTTGATGCCGTAAAAGTAGTCAACCAGGCCATGCACGGTGGCGATCCCGCTTACTATGCTTTCATGGAACAATCGGACAAGCGACAATTGCTCAGGTACCGTGAAAAATTAAAGGACCGTAAAGGGACCCTTAAAAGTTTTGTTGACAGTACCGAAACATTAACGCGCATTACAGCAACCATGGCCGACATTGGCTCGGTTGAAATTGTGCGAAAACAAAAAGTGTTGCTTTCGGTCATTGATTCCATCCTGAACCCCGATAAGGCCAGTGTGTACAAGACCATTGACCGTATAAGCCGTAACAAATTAAAGGGCGATGAGCGGATTGCAGCGGTAAATGCATTGTTTGAAGAAAACAACCGTTTCAGGAACCGCGTGGTTGAATTGATTGCCGGCAGCGATACCAGCGCGCGTTATATTGAACTGGATGAAAACCCCGATTTGCTCAACCAGGAAATGCTTAAACCGGGTTTTGATAAGGTTCTGATGAGGGCGTATAAAGGAACAGCTTATGACGTACAGGTAACAGGCACCTCAACCTTGTTTGCTAAAGGCACCAATTATATGATTGACGACATGGTGCAAAGCCTGATTTTTGCCATACTAACCATATCGGCACTTATGTTCTTTTTATTCACTTCAGCCCGCATGATTATTATTTCGCTTGTCCCCAACATTATTCCTCAAATCATGATTGCGGGCTTAATGGGGCTGTTTGATTTACCCATAAAACCATCAACCATTCTTGTATTCAGCCTGGCTTATGGCATTTCGGTTGACAACAGCATCCATTTCCTGGCCAAATACCGTCAGGAATTAAAAGCCCAGCATTTCAACATTAAACAATGCGTTATTGTGAGTTTGCGCGAAACGTTTTTAAGCCAGGTATATACCAGCGTTGTTTTGTTGCTTGGGTTCAGCATGTTTTGTTTTTCCAGCTTTGGCGCAACAGTGGCGCTGGGCATTCTTGTGTCGCTTTCGCTTTTCATCGCCATGTTTTGCAATCTTATTGTATTACCCGCCTTGTTGCTGTCGCTTGACCGCTACATTGCCGTAAAAGCGTACCAGGAACCTTTCCTTAGCATTTATGATGAAGAGGAAGACATTGACTTAAGTGAACTGGAAATTAAAAAACCAGAGGAGGAATTGCCGCTTGACGAATTAAAAGACGAATAAAAAAAATTTATGAAGGGAATTATTCTTGCCGGGGGTTCCGGTACGCGGTTGCACCCGTTAACACTGGCTATAAGCAAACAGTTGATGCCGGTGTATGACAAACCCATGATTTATTACCCGCTTTCCACATTGCTTACTGCGGGTATAAAAGACATTCTTGTCATAAGCACCCCGCACGATTTACCCATGTTTGAAAAATTGCTGGGATCGGGCAGCCAAATAGGGTGCAATTTCTCCTATGCCATACAGGATGTGCCAAACGGGCTGGCGCAGGCATTTGTAATTGGCGCCAGTTTTATTGGCAATGATAACGCGGCACTGGTACTGGGTGATAATATTTTTTACGGTTCGGGAATGGATAAAACGTTGGTGGATGCCGCCACGGATATAAGCGGTGGCGTGGTTTTTGCGTATCATGTGAGCGACCCTGAACGTTACGGGGTAGTTGAGTTTGATAA
>DASPJQ010000189.1:0-1184 GCA_035628535.1 Flavobacteriales bacterium
GAAAAGATAGAGGTAATGACCAACCCGCCGCCACAATTTGCAAATGAGCAAGGAGGTGTGATAAACATCACAACCCGGAAAGGCACGGTAGGATTGAACGGCCGGTTCAGCATTTTTGCCGGGACCAGAGGCGAGTACGGTGCCAACGGTAGCTTCAATTACCGGAAAAACAAGCTGGCGCTTTCAATCAATGCAGGGTTAACCGGAAATGAGTTCCAAGGCAACGGTTATTCGATCCGGCAGAACATGTATAGAGACTCCTCTAATTTCTTCAACACAAAAAACCGTTTTACCAACCAGGCATTGCGTCCGAATGTTCGTGTGAATTTTGATTACGAGATCACCAAATCACACCTGCTGAATTTTGTGTTCCAGTATAACCAAAACAACTTCGACAACATCAATGCTACCGTCTTTCAGAACATTAACCGGTTTGACCAGTTGTACCGCTTGAGCGACCGCTCTATTGCAAGTTCCGGTAACAATATCAATCCAAACCTGAGCCTCAATTACACTTACAAAACAAAAGTGCCGGGAGAAGTTTTTCGTCTATTCACGAACTGGAATTACTCGACCAACCAGAATGACCGGTTATTCTACCAGCAGTTTTTGAATCCGGATTATACATTCAATGGCAATGACTCAACGCAGCTGCAGCTAACGAATAATATTTCGAGAGGTTACACGATTCGGGGTTCCTATGACAGGACACTGCCGAATAAAAAAACGTCTATATCCCTTGGCGCATTTTATACGCATGCATTCTCCGACATTGACGTCGATGCGCTTTACAAGCAAAAGACCGATGGTGCCTTAAAAGAACTCGACCTGCTAAGCAACTATTTTCTTTTCCATCAAAACATCACTAACCTGCGTGCTTCGGTTAAGCAATTGCTTGGAACGAACTTCAGCATTTCGGGTGGGCTTTCCTATGAACGCACCCAGATTTATTTTGACCTGCTGAAGAGCGGGAAGGATACTTCGAATGGCTACTGGACACCGCTTCCATTTGCGAACGTAAATAAAACATGGTCGAATAATTTAAACCTGACTTTTGCTTATCGCCGTACCATTCGCCGGCCAGGGATCAATGAATTAAACCCGACCCGCGATTTTTCGGACCCGTATAATATCCGTGCTGGTAACCCGGGACTTGCCGCATCACCTGCGCACAATTTTGACCT
>DASPJQ010000190.1:0-6581 GCA_035628535.1 Flavobacteriales bacterium
GTATCAATGAATTTACAGGATTACCTTATTTATTTGCAGGACCAGATGGGCGTAGGTGAGATACTTCTGCAAAATGTTGACCGGGAAGGAACCTGGACCGGTTTTGATCATGCTCTCCTGAAATCGGTGACGGAAGTTTGCAAAGTACCCGTTATAGCGCTTGGTGGTGCATCAAACGAAGATGATATTAAAAAAGTACTTTACGAAACGGGTGTTGAAGCGGCAGCCCTTGGCAGTATGGCTGTATTCCAGAAAAAAGACATGGGAGTTTTAATACGTTTTCCGAAACGCGAAAAAATTATTACCGATGATGCCCGATAGTCCGTTGAAGATATGTTCACGGTGCATTTACGATGCATCCATTCCCCATATTTCCTTTAATGACGAGGGTGTGTGCAATTATTGCCTGCAATATGACCAAATGCAAATTGAATACCCGACAGGTGAAAAAGGAAAACGCGTCCTGGAAGAATATGTGCAGCAAATGAAAAAAGACGGCAAGGGTAAACCGTATGACGTGGTAATTGGCGTGAGTGGCGGCTGTGACTCATCGTACATGCTTCATCTTGCAAAAAAGGAGTACGGCCTGAGGGTTTTGGCCGCACATTTTGACAATACCTACAATTCGCGTATTGCGGTTGAAAATATTGACATTGTACTTGACAAACTCAACATTGACCTGTACACGCACGTAGTTGATAACGAAGAATACCAGGAAATTTATAAATCCTTTTTTAGGGCTTCGGTTCCTGAAATAGACACCCCCACCGATATTTCGCTGGCAACCGTGCATTATATGGCGGCCGCCAAATACGGTATAAAACATATATGGGAAGGACATTCGTTCAGGACAGAAGGCATATCGCCTCCCGGTTGGTTTTATATGGATGCCAAATATGTTCAAACCATACATAAAAAATTTGGCAACGGAGTGATTAAAACACTGCCTGTTTTATGGATGCGTAAGTGGCTGTGGTGGATGGTTATAAAAAAAATAAAAAAATTCAGGCCGCTTTATTACCTGGATTATAATAAAGAAAAAACCAAGCAGTTCCTCGCAAGCGAATATGGTTGGCAGTGGTACGGAGGACACCATATGGAAAACAGGTCGGCTTATTTTGCCAATAATTATTACCTGCCCAAAAAATTTGGTATTGATTTACGTTACTCCGAATTTTCGGCTCTCGTGCGTTCGCAACAAATGACACGGATGGATGCCCTGCAAAAAATAAAAGAACCTAAGCCATTTGACGAAGATATACTGGTTGAAATAAAAAAACGCGTTGGTATAAGTGATGCCGAATGGGAGGCCATTATGCGTGAAAAACCAAAACACTTTACTGATTACACTACCTATAAGAAAACATTTGAACGACTCAGGCCTTTTTTTTATATTTTGTACAAACGTGGCTACGTTACCAAAAGTTTTTACCTCAAATACTGCGTACTTAAACAACAGCCAGTACCTAAATAAGGTTTTTTTGTTTTAACAGTGGGATGGCCGAATGCTTTCCTAAGGCATCAATCAAACTTGTTGTTAACATTTTATTTTGGGCCGTGATTTCTACCCCGGCCGGCAGCCTGAATTCATTCGTGAAATATTCAGGGATATAATCAGTACTGGCGCTGTTTAACCGGTCGAGAATGCGTTGGCAAACCAGCTTTGCATCATTATGCCGCTCAATATAATTTCGTGCAGCCCGGGCAATACGCAAACGCTTATCGCGATTCAAAATAAGATCCCTTGTTTTTTCGTATACCGTATTAAAATCAACATCACATACGGGTGGATCAAAAATATTTTTATTGGTTTTCAATGTTCTTGTTACAACGGTGCAACCAAGGGCCATAGCCTCAAGCGCCATCATTCCGGGGCCGTGAAAATAAAGTTCGTCAAGCAATATATCGGCCTCTGCCATTCTGTTTATAAGTTCGGCATGTGAAAGATTTTGTATAAATGAAAAATCAAATGCTATACCTTCATTCTTTAACCGCTCAATAACCTGCAAAAAAATATCGGTACCCTTTGCGCCTGTACGGGTTGGCGCATGAATGATTCTTGGTTTGGCAGCTTGTTCAATCCTAAAAGGATATTTTTTTAGTTCAATTGGTAAATAGAAATGATCATACCCTTTAATCATCAATCCTGCCTGATCGGGAACTGACAAGATCAAATCGCTGTAGAGCTCGGCCATGCGAACCTGGTACATTTTTTCATTCAGGTCATCGTTTTTTAACAGGTGGTCCCATGCATCAATATTCATGTTATATTGGCTTGCAAATGCTGCTGCATACCTGGCCTCAGAACCGGCAAAAAGTGTCACTATTTTTTTATTTCTTTTCTTTAGAAATGCATAATCGGAAAAATCGGTTTTAAAACTGCTCCAGCAAAAAATAAATAAATCAGTTGTGCTCACCGATGATTCGAGATAACTGTCCAGCTTTTTTGCCTGCCTTAAGAAATCGATTTTTTCTTTTACTTTTGTAAGAAATTGGTTTTTAAATTTACGGTCGTCCCATTTGCGGTAAACGGTAGTAAATTTTTCATCTGCATAGTACCTTGATTTTTCTTTAAGAAGCACCGTGGTCTCGTGTCCAAGCTCTTCAAAACCGGCCTGTATGCCTGTTAAAATATTTGCAACATTATTGGTGCCGATAAAAATTCTCATCTTCTTAGGAATCCTGTAAAAATAAGCATTCCTGAATTGCCAAAGCCCCCGGCCCATAATAAGCCTGCAAATAAGATATTTACGACCTGTACAGGCCTGGAAAAACCGTCAACGCGTCTGGTAAAAAACAGTATCTTTAAGTCATAGAGCATTAACAAAGCCCTGGCAAATCATGAACCTGCGTTTAATTTTTAAAAATACAAGCCTGTATGCGCTGGCGGATATTTTTAATAAAGGTTTATCATTTTTACTCCTTCCCTTTTTTACCATGTATTTTACGCCCACCGACTACGGTGTAATTGATACGTTCACAATTTTCCAACTCATACTGGGTATACTGGTCAATTGGGAAATAAACCAGGCCATTATACGGTTTGTTCCGGAATCGGATCCCGGGAACAAGGTAACTTTTTTTTCTTCGGCATTATTTTTCATTGGTTTAAATGCGGCCGCTTTTTGCCTAATTCTTTTGGTTTTTTCACCTTATTTTTCCAACATCGTTCACACCGATCTGGATCCACTGATTTATATTACCGGAATTGTAAATGTATTCATCAACATCCTTAATTCTTTTTTTTTACTGGTTTCCCGTACTCAATTGAACGCAGGCCTTGTTTTTAAAGCCACCTTGGCCAATGGTATTATTACTGTTGCAACGGCCTGCATGCTTGTATTGTATTTCAACCTTGGCCTTAAGGGGTATTTTATTGCCATGCTGGCAGGCAGCGCTTGCACATTGCTTGTTTTGTTTGCCGGTACTTTCGCCCTTTTTAATGCTAAACAGGTAAAAAAAAATCAATTGCGGTCAATGCTTGCTTTTTCAATACCCCTGGTACCATCAGCCCTGGGCGTATTTCTTACCATTTATATTGACCGCGTTATTATAAAAGAATATTTCAGCGATCATGCACTCGGGCTGTTTGGAATTGCGTACAGGTTTGCCCTTATAGCATCAATTCTTGTGGGCTCATACCTCTCCTCAATCGGTCCTCTGATTTTCAGGGACTATAAAAACCAGAATTTTAATGTTATCCTGAACGGATACCTTAAAATATATGTTTTTATTTCGCTGATATTGTTGGCAGGTTATGGCCTGTTTTCAAAAGAAGCCATTTTACTTTTTACCTCACACGACTCGTTTAATGCAAGCATGCAATACATCTATTTACTTTCATTGAATGCCATTGCGTTTAATTTCTATGTTTTTTTCCCTTCGCTTTCCATTGCAAAAAAAACGTTTACCATTTCGCTTATTAATATCGGTGCGGCATTAATAAACCTGGGACTTATCATGGCCCTGATACAGTACCTGGATATTTTAGGCATATTGCTTGCCACGCTGGCATCAACCCTTACCATACAGGTTTTGACCTGGTATTTTGGCCATAAACAGTTTCCGCTGGAAATAAATTCCAAAGATATCCTCCAGTTTATAGTGTTTGCACTTGTTTTTGGGTCTATAAATTTCATAGATCTTCACAACGGACCGGTGCATTTTAACGTTATTGCATTTGTTGGCAAGCTCGTGGCGTTTATTGCATTTGTTTGGGCTTTGTATCACTTTAATTTCAGAAAAAAAACACAATGATTGACTTTACAATCATCTTAAAAAGCCAGCCCGGTGGCATAGCTCCTGAACAGTTCATGAATGCGTATAACGGGTACACCTACAAAACGCACGTTAAAACGGATTTTATTGAGGCGGGCGGACTACACTTGCCCCATTACCCTGTTACCACATTTGAAATGGGAAAATACAAGGTTATTTTTGAAGGCGCCATTTATAACCTGGACGAGGAGCAAATAAAACAAAAACTGGAAATTTTACTCATGGATGACACCATGAAAACACATTTGCGCATCCGGGAATTTCAACTGGCTGCCGATGGTGAATTTAACTTTTACATACTGGAACCTTCAGGAGACAATTTTAACCGGTTTATTTTTTTCAACGATGCTTTAGGCAGGCTCCAGACGTATCATTGTGCTACCGAAACGTTGTTTTGTTTAAGCCGGAATGCGGCACAGGTTCTAAAACTCCAAACCAACGCACGCGTTAACATGAATTTTGTGGCCGATACGCTGGTGTTCGGATTCCCGCTTGACAACAAAATGATTTTTGACAATGTTGTACCTTCCAGCGAAGGCCAGATCATTGAGCTTGCACGCAACACGGTTTCAGGGCAACTTGAATTAAAAACAGGGTCGATTACTGTAAACCTCGGCAGTCAAAAAAAATTCAATTCGAAAGAAGAGTATATAGAACATATACAACCGCTTTTACGTCAAAGCACAACAAACAGGCTTTCTTACATTGGCAGCGCGCCTTTTTGCTGCGATTTAACCGGAGGGTTCGATTCACGCACCGTATTCGGCTTAATTCATACTACTGCGAATGCCATTTATACAACCAATATAAACCTGGGCGATGAAACCGAAACTGTTAACAGCTTGCTTCGTGAATTCAATTGCCTTGATAAGTTAAAAGTCATTCCAGCCGAACCGTATCCTGAAAACGAAAACTTCAACCGGTTGCTGTATTACCTTCAGCATTTTACCGGTAATAATTACAGTAATGGTGTTTGCTGGCAGGCTTTAGAAAGTCAGAAAAAACTGCTGAATATAAAAAACCGCATTGCCGGCATAGGATTTACCGATTTTATAAGAAAAGGAATAAGGAATGACAGAAAATCACTTTCAGAAACATTCAGCCGGTTTAATCCATATGGGCTGACCATACCTGAAGCTGCAACATTGTTAAACATTAACAAAGGCGATTACGTGGCACACATTGATAAAACGGTTGGGTCGTGGCCTGAAAAAAACAACCGCGACATCCATAAAAAATATTTTTACCTGCGAACGCTTATTCTTCAATCACGCCTGACCGAGGACCGGGAACGCTTTCATTACTGGAACATACACCCGTTGTGGAACCACCAGCTTTGTTTTGATACGCTGCAATTTTTCAATCTTAACTGGCGCGGTTACCATGTTCATTATCTTTTGCTGAAATCCATTCACCCGTCCCTGGTAAAAGTACCCATTAATAAAAGTTATCTTGATTTTGAAAACGAGCGGATGTTGCGCATGATTGATTTTAAAGAAAATAACCGCCTTTACCGTGCCTTAAAAAAACGTGTAAAAAACATAACACAAAAAAAGACAGGTCCCGCAAAATTCAACAACATTATTTCAGCCGATTTTTTTGCTAACGAAAATTCCCGGAGCGGCAACCCGGAACTTGATTACCTTAAAAAAAGTTTTGTGTATTTAACGCACTAGAGTCAAATGTCCATTTTTTTAAAATGTTCAGGGTCGATTTTACCGAGGTCAGGCGTTTCTATTGTTTTTTTGGTGAGTCCCTTTCGCAATGTATACAACAAGTTTTTGAGAAACATAGGCGTATATTTGCGGTATGCGACTTTCAACCCGCTTTCATTTGCAGGGGCGTTGTTATGCACCACTTCATGTACGTTCCAGGTTGTAACATAGTCGCTTTGAAACGGAATATTTTTAAAAATTTCAACTTCAGCTGTTTTTTTGGCAATAAAAAGTATGTATACGGGAAAATTATTGACAAGGTGAAGACGGCTTTTAATAACATCAGGGTTTGCCACCTCGTACCAGTTTTTTATTTCGCCTTTTTCATTGCTGGCTGCAATCACCATTTTTATAACATTAAAACCGTTGGTAGTTGAAAAAACAGAATAAAAAAGTTCGGGACTTAACTGGTAAAAACCATGTCCCATAAGGTTATTGGCAGGAGAAATACCAATGAAGTGCCCACCCGGTTTCACCATTTCCATGCAGTTTTTTACAGCGGTTTTATAATCAAATACATGCTCAAGCGTTCCTGAATCCAATACAAGCGAATATTTGTTTTTGAGATGTTCCGGAACGGGTGTATTA